>JAVHLC010000006.1 GCA_031082315.1 Thermodesulfobacteriota bacterium | reverse complement strand
GCGTTCGGTAACACTTAATTATGAGTCAACGATCCCCTTTTAATTACTCGCTGGGCAACATTTAATTTGAGGCAATTCGCACCGCCGAATATGGCTTGACATTGCTTATTATAGGAGTAGGCTCTACTCAATGGGGTAGAGGCCGATCGTATCTTGTTGATTATCAATAGATTTGACCCCCTATCCGTAAATAACATTGACCCCCTCAGTTTGCCTTTTTGAGTTTGTTTCTTAGCCTATAACTGGAGCCGTTACTATAGAATATTTTTAAACTCATTTTTTATGAAAGAGACAGCCGGTTTGATGCCATGAGCGACGTTTTGAAAAAGTCCCTCCGCTCATTAAGGAAAAGGCGGTAATATTTGTATGCCCACGAAACACAAGCGATTTAAACTCATTCTGGAGTACGATGGCAGCCGTTACAGTGGCTGGCAGAAGCAGAAGGATGCAAAAACCATCCAGGGGAGTCTCTTGCGGTGCGCAGGCGAACTTTTCGGGGAGCAGGTGGATATCCAGGGCAATGGGCGTACCGATGCCGGCGTCCATGCCTTGGAGTACGTTGCCCACCTGGAGGCAGCGACCGATCTCAGCCCGCAGGAGATCGTCCGGCGGCTCAATGACATTCTACCCCAGGATATAAATGTCCTGAAAGTGGAAAGGGCGGGCTCCCAGTTCCATGCCCGTCATCATTGCGTGGGACGCAGTTACCTGTATCAGATTGCCAAGCGTAAAACCGTCTTCCGCAGGCATTACGCCTGGTGGGTGAAAGACCCCCTCAAGGTGCCGGTCATGCGGGAGGCGTCAGCCTTACTGACCGGGATGAATGACTTTTCCTCCTTTACCGACCACCAGGCCATCAAGAAGAAGTCTCCCTTGGTTATGGTCAACAATACGTTGCTGCACGAAACTGACGACATCATCCTTTTCCGTATTGTCGGCTCCCATTTCCTCTGGAAGATGATCCGCCGGATCGTCGGCGTGCTGGTTGCCGTGGGAAATGGCAGCCTCAGTGTTGATGAGGTGCGGCGTTTTCTTGTGGAGCCGGTGAACTTGAACCGTTTTACTGCCCCAGCCCACGGCCTTTTCTTTGAACGTGCCTTTTACAACGATGAAGAGCTAAAAGGATTTATCAGTTCGGAAGAAATCCCGCCCACTTTTTTAAAATCCAGGTTTTTTCGCTTACTTGCCCTTTAATTGCTTAACCCATTCCGGCGGGGTCTGTGTCTTGTAGGTATTTGTAAGTGGTAGGGTATTAAATCAGTTGAAGGTGCTAAAATGAATGTCCGTGAACTCCGCCCGCTCCTACGCACCAGGTGCAGGCAAAGCACCTGACGTAGGCAGTGTGATAATGGCAGTTAAGACAAGACCCTGTGCCGCCACAATGGGAATTGTGGTTATGGCAGGCGAGGCAAAGGTCTCTGGAATGTGGATCGCTCCAACTCGCCACAGTGATTCCGTTGACGGATTTTCGGAGAAGATAAGGGCTGGGCGACCCATGATGTTCATGACAGTCGGTACAGCCGAGGATGAAATTAATGTAATTGGCCGTATGGTAGGGGTCTTTCAGGCTGCCCCAGTTGGAACAGTTTGGCTCTGAACATCCGCATCCCTGGTCGGTGGTGTTTCCGTCCACACCAAAACAGCGGGTGATGGATCCGTGATAATCACCGGGCAGGTAACATGTTCGCTGCGTTTGACCAAAATCGACTTTGCGAAGGTTTCTGCCCAGTGTCGTACTATAGATGTCATTTGTCGCATTGTGACAATCAGAGCAAAAGGTCACATAATCCGGCAGATTAGAACCATCGGTAGTGGACGAGCCATCAGGTTCATAGGTGGAGGTGGTATTATAGCGGTATGGGGCATGATATTGCCCACCATGGGCAGCGGCGAAGTCACTCATCTTCTCTCCGGGTTCATCCCCCCACATATTATCCCTGTCCGTCGGCCTGACGACAGGATAGCCTCTCGAAGAGAGATGCGGGTTATGACAGGTGTTACACGGGTTTGATTCGTTGCCGAAGGTGTCCGGCCATTTTGTCTTTACAAAGTCAAGTACATCCTGGAGATTGTGGGAAGAGCCGGATACGGGGTTAAAGGTATCATAGATATTATTGGGTGTTGCGAGAGTTACATTACCCCCAAACCAGTAACTATAGCTATAATTTGTCCGGTCGAAGGATACCTGCACCGAACCCGCCCCTTTATGGCAATAGTAGCAAAAGCCCTCTGTCTGACTGGTAAAATTATCCGCGAAGATGGCATATTTTGAGGCGCTTCCTCCGGCTGGATTAGGTTCTTCTCCATCAATACTGGCATGCTGTTCATGGCAGTGGCCACAGTGGCCTTTGGTATAGCCAATGGTAGCGGTAGCGCTCCGGTTGACTCCGTAGCCGGTATTCCCATGGGCCGAGTTAAAGTAGGTACCGGCAAAGAGCGCTTCGGCCCCGGATAACAACAGGCCGAGACATAGGAGTATGACGCGGCAACCACCTGGGAACAGTTTAAGACGCATGGAGCAGTGCATTGATGTTAGTCTGGAAAACTTTCTTGATGTAAGCGTTATTTTACTTATCGGCATGTTGGCTGAAAGTCAATAACAAGGTGAATAAAGAATATTTTCATATGTGATCAGGTGGAAAATAGTCGCGCTGGGTCATGTTCTTGTGGGCTTGTGCCGTAAAGTATAGATGAATATGCATCCTTAATTGAAAGGGATGTCGTGCACCATGGGAGGCGTCATGAAGGCTGGCATTTTGTCTTTCTTTTTTGTTTTGATCTTATGCTCTTGCAGTGGCTTATGTCTTGCCTTTGATCAGCCCACAGGAGATAAAGACTGCCACCTGACAATACTGTACTCGGGCAATACATGGGGGCATGTAAGGCCCTGTCCGGGTTGAGGCGACAGGATGCTGGGCGGTCTGGCCCGGCGGGCAGGGGCTATCGGGCAGATAAGGGGGCGCAGCAATTGTGTGTTATTGCTCGATGCTGGCGACAGCCTTTTTGGGAGGTGCAAGTATTCCCCGGGTGAGTTGCCGCTGGCCCGGGAAAGGGCGGACTTTATCTTAGAAAGCTATATGGACATGGGTTATCAGGCCATAAATATTGGACTGGAAGACTGGGCGGATAGCGACTTTCTGATCGCCAGGATAAAAGAAAAAAAGTACCCTTTTGTGGCCACAAATCTAAAAAGCGCTGATTCGGGTTTAGCCTTGCCTCCATCCTTCACTGTCATAGATGTTTGCGGCTGTAAGGTGGGCATCTTTGGTCTTATGAGTAATCGAATCGCACAGATTAAGGGGCATCCGGAGATAGTAGTAAGTGATCCTATGGTCGTGGTTAGGGACATTGTTCCCAGGCTGAAAAAGGAGTGTTCCCTTGTGGTGATGCTGTCTAACCTGGGGACCAGGCTGGATACGGACATCGCTAAAGAGGTTGACGGCCTGGACATCATTATTGAAAGCGGGAGCGGTGCCTTATGCACCCCGTGGAAGATAAAAAATACCTACTTATGTTCTCCTAAGGAGGAAGGCCACTGGCTGGGCCGCTTTGATGTAACCGTGACCCCGGGAGGTGAGATCAAACAGATCAGCCATCAAATATTGATACTCGATGAAAATGTTCCGGAAGATGAGATAATGCGCAAAGAAATAGAAAACAGGTTTTAACTGCCCCGAATGCCTCTTTTGGATTAGAGATGGTCATCTTTGGCCGTATGACAGACAAAACATCCGGTTTCCTTTGCCATGTTTTCGTAATCCCACCTTAGCATGTCAGGATAAGGGCTGCCATGGACCCGGTGACAGGAGAGGCACATGACCCTGTCCACTCCCGGGGTTACGGTGCCGGAAACGATACTTACAACGGGACGGGAGACCGGCGTCTGGGGATTATAGGCGGTGTGGGCGGCATATTCGCCCCGGTTGGGTATCTCGGTATCTCCGGCCGGATGTCTCAGCCAGTTTCCGGCCGCATCACGGTTGCGATTCTGCAGGTCCCAACTGTGATAGTCCCGGTGACACCCGGCGCAGAAGTCGCTGATACCCATAGGATTTGCAGAGCCCGGAGAGCATGGAGCAGCAGGTTTATCAGCGTCCCGGTATTCATTGTGATCTGCCTGGCCCACCGTCAGTTCCCAGTCAGGATCTTCAATTCCTTCCACTCCCGGCCTGCTGGAATGCGGCGGGATGTCAAATACCCAGGCCGGCCTACCCAGGAAGCGATAACACCCGTTTTCTTCTTTTACCACGCCGCCTGGAGCCGGGTCTGTGGCGTGGTGTCTGGGCACATGGCAACCTATACACCCATTGCCCCTGATAGGATTATGTAACCAGTCGGATCCCGGGCCAAGCCGGATACTGGCGAGAGATGCATGGCATCCGCCGAATCCGCAACCGACATTTGTTTCCGAAGCGCCCGGCGCCGAAGAATGGGTTTGATCCACGCTTATCACATTGTGCCCGTAATTGTCGCCGTTATGTTGAACGTAGTAGAAGTTTCCCCCAGCCGTCATCTGTGCGGGTTCAACCGTATTGTGAACAATAGGGATCGTACTCTCCCCAAGTGGCTTTGTCGGGGAGCCGTCGGTTGAGGAGTGGCAGCCAATGCACGTTGTGTTCAGCAAGTTGTAGCCCGGACCCCCGCGCTTTGCACTTTCCGTGTATATTTCCGCACCGTTTTGCGAATTGTGCATGGTGTGGCAATTCGCACAGGCGCCTTTTACAGACGCCCAACTTGCTGCAGGAATAAACAGCAAAAGGGCCGATAAGAGAAGCAGGATCATACAAACATGGTTTTTTGAGGGAGTCAGGCGCATGCCGAAAGCTTTACGCAATATATATGCCAAATTCATTGCTGCGAGGGAAATTGTTTATACGCGCAATCTTACACACATTTTGATCTAATATTCTAAAACGTTATGAATTACAAGTGAAAAAAACACGGTCTTGTGGAAGAGTATTTCCCTCGGTTGAGAAAAACTTTTCACACTATTGGTAATAGACTTCCATTTGCGCTTTTTCCTAAAACTAAACCGCAACAGGTGAGTGGACCTGTATTTGTTTCTATGGGTGAGCAAAGGGCAACAACTACGTCAGTGACAGGTATTGTTGCTGTTATGGGTTGGTTAAGCGCAAGGCCGATGTGCCTCGTCCCTTGGTTACTTACTCTTCAGTTCCTCAATCCATTCCGGCGGGACACTGGCGCGGTAGGCATCCCGGATGAGGTCCTCTTCAAGCATGTACTTGGCCTTTTGAAGTTTTTCTTCCAGTTCCGGCGTGATCTCCTGCAACCGCTTTAATTCCCGGTAGTCATCAATGAGCGGGCCCTGGTTAAGGATGATGCCTTCTTCGGTTCGTGTCCCCTGTCGTACCCTTCCCCGGCGTAAGGTCACTATATCTTCATTATTTTTTTTAACTTGCTCGGTTAACCGTTTGACCTCATCCTGCCACTTTTTCTTTTGCCCCAGCCACCATTCTTTATTCCGTCCCCTGACATCGGTGCGGGTATCCGGCTTTTCCTCCGATGATACTTGCGGCAGCACAGGTGATACGGGCGGCGCTGCGGATTTCTCCGGTGCGGGCGGCGGGGATAGCCGCCTATCTATGGTTTTTTGCTCTGCGCAGCCTTTAAATTTGGAAGGTACATTTTCCGGATTATCTGTGTAATGTACTACGCCCTTCTCGTCTGTCCATTTATATATCGTACCCTGGGCGAAGGAAATGGATGCAGAAATTACACAGACTGTAGCGATAACCAGCTTAAACCAAAAGGATATTTTCATCTGAAAATCCCCCTGTATACCCCTTTTCCAAAGGGGGAGTTGATGGGACCCCGTCTTTCCCCAAAGGGGGGCTTAAGGGATGCCCCCGTTTTAGTAAAGGAGGGATAAGGTCAGAGTATGAGCTCAACAAATACAGTAGTGCCTTTGCCTACCTCACTCAATATCTTTATAGTACCGTTATGCCTTTTTAATATCTCTCGGGAAACAGTAAGCCCCAGGCCACTGCTTATGGTCTTGGTAGTAAAGAACGGTTCAAATATTTTGTCCAGGACATCGGCGGGTATGCCCACTCCTGAATCGGCTATCTCAATGCGCAGGCGGGATGGCGGGGGATCCGCTACGTGGCTGGTTATGATGCGGAGGTGTCCTCCCTTGGGCATAGCACTTACGGCATTAGAAAACAGGTGGATGAAAACCTCCTCCAGCTTTTTCTTATCGCCTAATACCAGGGGCATGTCTTCTTCAAGGTATTGATGCACGGCAATGCCGCTCCTGGCAAGTGTATCTTCAAAGAGGAGCAACACATCTATAATCAACTTGTTGATATTTAACTGACGCTGTTCTATAGGAAATTCCGTAGAGTAAGTCAGTACATCATTTAAAAAGCGTTCCAGGCGACCGACCTCGCTTATGATAATCTCCACATATTTTTTTTCCGGCATTTTTAGCCTGGTCCGGCGCTGGATCAGGTTGGCAAAACCGCCGACAACGGTCAGCGGATTGCGTATCTCATGGGCGATTTTGGCGGAGATCTGTCCGATGGCGATCAACTTTTCCGCCCTAAGGAGATATTCGTGGGTCTCTTTAAGTGCCCTGGTTTTTTCATCAACGATCTGTTCCAAGAGGTCTATACGTCCTCTGATATCAATGGAACGGAGAAAATCGGACATTTCCTTGCCTGTCTTTCCCCAATCCGCAGCCGGCTTTACCTGCCAGGAACAGGCGGGGTCGCCTTTGCCGCGACAGGCTGTTTCTAAACAGAGGGCGGTATGACCGATAACGGCGCTGACATAGCCCGATACCAAGCCTTCCAGGGTCCAGCATACGCTATGTTTTTCCAGCCCGAAATGTTTGAGGTGTTGCTCGACCTCAAAGGAATCCAGCCACTTTCCTTCCATATAGAGATGTTTTTTGTCAGGGGCAACCGCTATTTTGATGTCAACAGGCTGGGCCAGGCCCTTTATAGTGTGTAAATCGCAGACTGCCTGCAGCCGTTCCCGGTCGTTTTCCCAGGAAAAGTCCTTGGCCAGATTGACAGCCTCTACATAACCGGCCTGGTACCCTAACCGGAAGAGGACCCCCTTGGTTATCTCGTCGCCCAAGGTGTTAATAAGATCCTTTCTTAAAAAACCCAGCCCATCCGTGGAAAAGAGCAGGAAACGATTTCTACCCAGATGGATATGTCCGGCTTGAAAGTCGATCTTCATTGATGCAGCCAGGTCTTCAGGCTTCATAATCATCTCCCGGGAGCGCTGTTTGTGTTGTCAGATTAACCACAGAGCACACAGAGAAACAAAAAGGTATTAATAAGTTTAAAGTTCAAATCAATGACAAATCCCAAAGCTCAATAATCAACTGACACTATTGTTTTCTTTTTGTTCCTTGGAAAATCTTTAATTTTCTCCGTGAAACCTGTGGCTATTTTACCGCCATGGACGGACGGAGCGAAACAATTGTATCAGTTTTGGGGTCAGGAATACAACCAAAAAGGTATAAGCTCGTAAAGGAATTTAAAATCTTAGCCCAGGATGCCGATAAAAACAGATGAATACATTCCACCGGAGTGGACTGTCTTTAAACAGGATGTCTTAAATGGCTATTGCAGACCAAAAAATACCGCCGCTTACCCGGAAGATAACGGTTGTTTTTACGGATATAGTCGCCTCCAGCCTCTTTTTCAAGACATACGGTAACCTGGCCGGACGCCGGATGCTCGAAGAGCATAATAAGATGCTCATCCCAATCATTAAGGAACACAGCGGTCTTGTAGTCAAGACGGTCGGCGACTCTATCATGGCTTACTTTTTAAATCCCGCTGAGGCCATAAAATCAGCGATAAAGATGCAGAAGAGACTGACTCAATTTAACTTAAACCAACCGCCAAATCACAAAATCCGTATCCGGATAGCTGCCCATTACGGTGACGGTCTTATCGAACAGGAGGATATTTTTGGGGATGTAGTCAATGTCGCCGCCAAAATATTACCTCTGGCGGAATCAGATACTATCTATGTGAGTGAGGAGGTAAGATTAATTATTGGCAACGGGTTGCCGCTTCGTTATGAAGAGGTGTCTCCGGGTGACGACTCCGATTTGCCGGGCCAGGGGGTCTATCGGGTATTGTGGGAAGACGATTTGGATCTATTGCCCGTAACCAACATTATCATTCTGGTCAATCCGGTTCCATTTCTTGGTGAGAAGGCTTTTGGCAAAAAGTGGCCGTTTTTTCTCCAGGCTGTATATAGCTACCTGAATGAAGGGGCCACTGAAACCAGGATTCTGGAAAATAAGATGATATTTTCCTGCTATGACAATCTGCCCGAGACTTTATCGCGCCTTCTTGATCTGTTGGTTGCCCTGCGGGGCAAGTATTTAATGGAAACACCCCTGGAGAGCCTCCCCCTTCAGATTATTCTGCATAAAGATACAACGAACTGTAAAGATGACTCCTTTGTTGGAGCGTTGTCCATAGGATGGGAAAACTTAAAACCGGATGTTGTTTACCTGACAAAGCCGGCCTATGATTCCTGGCTGGAAAACAGGCCGGGAGACTGCGATTTTAAGCTGGTTCCGCACGGCAAGGACATTTACCGTGTGGAGACAGACGGTGCAGGCCTTATAGAAGATAGAGTACTTTTCCCACATCGTGAGATCATGGCCTTGGGCAACAGAAGGGAGTGTTTTTACTGTGGCTCGCGTCGCCACCACTTAAGCGCCTGCCCCTCAAAAAATCTGCAACTTCCAGCCAAGACCCTTACGCAAATAGGCCACTTATCCCTTGACAGGGTGAGCCGGTGTTTTTCCCGGGCATTCAACAACCCGGAACAATACAACGAAGGCCTGGCTAACCTTAAAGAGAGTGACCTGCAGTCTATTTCCGAACAGAATGAGGCGCAGATAGCTTATCACGCCTTTTTTGATCTTATGGAGATATATCAACTGAGATTTGTACGGCGGGTCTGGCGGGCAGAGGCCACCGGCTGGAATAGGTTCCTGGGTGCCGAGAGCGGGCAGAAAGAGGAAGGCGGGACGTTGTGGCTGGCCATGGATTGCCTCCGCGTAGGACAGCTGGAAAAAACTGAACATTTTTTAAAAGCAGGTGAGGATAAAAGCGGCAGAGACTACAGGCTTTACATGCTCAAGGGATTTCTCCATCTGGAAAAGGAAAACCATTATGAGGCCCTTTACCAGTTTGAAAGGGCGCGGGAACTTTCAAATAATCCCTTACAACGCATTTATACACTTTTTTTGGTTGCCCGTATCCATGAGATACTTGAAGATTATGGCAAGGCAGAGGAGCTGATAAACAGTATTATATTTCTTGAACCCCAGTGCGTAGAGGCCCATTATCGCAAGGTGGCGCTGCTCACTAAGATGGGCCTTTACGACTCGGCCATGAGCAGGTTAAAAAACATTATATTGCAACAAAAAGACTTTTTCCTGCCCGCCCTCATTGACCCTCAATTGCTTTCGATGCAGAGAATCCTGGAGCCGCTCCTGGCCGGGATGCTTGAAGAGTCACGACTCAGCGCCACCGATGCCGTTCAGCGGGCCGAGACCGCGATTAATGTCCTTGATGACTGGTTGGAAAAAGAAGAAGAGGCCTACAAGGAAAACAGGACGCTGGCAGATAAGATGAGGCAACTCATGGCACAAAACAGCTATTTGGGCTATACAGAGGCTGAAGATATCGCCCGTTCGCTTGCCAGCCGTTGTCGTCAGGTTCTTATCAATATGAGGGCAGGCTTTCACAAGATAATCTTATTATATGGTCATCAGATAAAAGGATATGAGCTCTACTGGAAGGCATACCCGCTTAAGGGGCTTTTCAAGGTCGTAGAGCCCCGGTTGCAGCAGATCCGGGAGAAGTTAAATTATGCGGCGGCCCTGGCCGGAAGAGATGAGGCCAGTCTGTTTAAGCGGGCTCGAACCCTTGTGGATGAGATGGCAGCGGACCTGAAGGAAATGGTTTCTGTCGTGCATAAGATGGAACTAACGGAGAATCTTTTCCGGAACCTGCGGCAGTTCGGGAAACGCGTATTGATATTAGAAGCCGTAGTGCTCATCCTGGGGATAGCCGTGTACCCCGTTATTCTTTTTTATGTAAACCGTCTCTATCCGGTATTTGAATGGAATACCTTCAATGACCTCTGGCAACATCAAAAAGGTGTTCTGTTCATCGGGGGCATAGCCGGATTTCTCACGGCAGTGGCGCAGACCTTTAAAGACATCTGGCGATCCTGATGTAAAGTTGACAAGGCACCGCTTTTTGTTTAATTTCGTCCCATGTCAACTATGTATCCCAGGGTTTATGATATCATCGTCGTTGGCGCCGGACACGCCGGCTGCGAGGCGGCCCTGGCCGCGGCCCGTTTAGGGCATCCTACCCTGCTCATTACTATAAATATCGATACCATCGGGGCTATGTCCTGCAATCCTGCTATCGGCGGCCTGGCCAAGGGCCACCTGGTCAAGGAAATTGACGCCCTGGGCGGGGAGATGGCCATAAATACCGATGAGACTGCCATCCAGTTCCGGCGTCTGAACACCAAGAAGGGCCCGGCCGTCTGGTCCTCGCGAGCCCAGGTGGACCGGCTCCTTTATCGGCTGCGCATGAAATCGGTTCTGGAAAACCAGGTCAACCTGGACATCAAGCAGGCCATGGCGGATAACCTCATAGTAGAGAATAGTGCAGTCAGGGGGCTTGAGACCTCTGTGGGCGAAAGGATCGGGGGGAAGGCGGTTATCCTGACTACGGGCACCTTTTTGAATGGCCTCATCCATATCGGCCTCAAACAGTTTGCGGCCGGGCGGATGGGCGATCCTCCCTCCCAGCATCTTTCCCAGTGCCTTAAAGACTTGGGGTTTGCTATCGGCAGATTGAAGACAGGCACCACTCCGCGTCTGGACGGCAAAACTATCGACTTCAGTAAGCTGGAAGCCCAGCATGGAGACGACCCGCCACACCTCTTTTCTTTTCGAAGCAAGGGGGCCAGGCAGAAACAGGCGCCCTGCTATATAACTTATACCAACGAGCGCACCCATGAGGTTATCCGGCAGGGGCTGGACCGTTCTCCGCTTTTTACCGGCGTTATAGAAGGTGTGGGCGCGCGCTATTGCCCATCTATCGAGGATAAGGTGGTGCGTTTTGCGGATAAGGAGCGCCATCAGATATTTCTTGAGCCTGAGGGACTTGATACTACAGAGATTTACCCTAACGGCACCGCCACCAGCCTGCCGGTGGATATACAACTGGCCATGCTCCGGACTATTCCGGGATTGGAGAAGGTGGAGGTTATACGGCCCGGCTACGCCATAGAGTATGACTATGTTGACCCTCAACAGCTAAAGCCGTCTTTGGAAACCAAGCCGGTACACGGGCTGTTCCATGCCGGTCAAATAAATGGCACCAGCGGTTATGAAGAGGCGGCCGCCCAGGGCCTGATGGCGGGCATAAATGCGGTTTGTTATGTGGAGGGCAGGGAGCCGGTTATCCTGGATCGTTCGCAGGCCTATATCGGCGTTCTTATCGATGACCTGGTTACCAAAGGCACCAATGAGCCTTATCGCATGTTCACCTCCCGGGCCGAATACCGTCTCCTTTTACGTGAAGACAACGCCGATCTCCGGCTTACGGAGCTCGGCCGTGCTGTCGGCCTGGTTACAGACAATGCCTATGCCATCTGCCAGGCAAAAAAGAAGAAGATAGAAGAGGCATTAGCCGGATTACACGGGATCAAACTCCCGCCTAATACCGCCAACAACGATTGGCTGAAGAGCCGTAACAGCGCCCCGCTTAAAAACATCACTTCGCTGGCTGATCTTCTGCGCCGCCCCGAGTTGTCCCTGAAGGATATTATTCCATTGTACCCTCCTTTAGCCGATCTGCCGCCGGAGGTGGCCGGCGAGCTGGAGGTCACGATTAAGTATGAAGGTTATGTGCGGAGACAGGCTGAACAGGTAGAGCGTTTCAAGAAGCTGGAAGGTTGTCTGGTCCCGGAAGATATAGATTTCAGAACGCTTCCGGGTATATCGCGGGAGGTACAGGAGAAGCTGGATCGTATCCGTCCCCGCTCTCTCGGACAGGCCGCACGCATTTCGGGCATCACGCCGGCGGCTGTTTCCATCCTTCACATTCATCTTAAAAAGAGAGGTTATGCGCTATGAGTCAGAATCAGGCCCCGGCCGTTTCTAACTGGATAAGGGAACAGGTCGGAAGGGCAGGGGGAAGGGGCACTGTTTTTGGATTGAGCGGCGGGGTTGACTCGGCGGTGGTGGCTGCCCTCTGCAAGGAGGCGACGGGTAAAGATGCCCTCGGCCTCATTATGCCCTGCCACAGTCTGGATGAGGACATCGCCCATGCCCGGCTGGTGGCAGACGCTTTTCAGATTAAAACGCTAACGGTTGATCTCAGCCCCGTTTTTGATAGCCTTAAGGCCATGTTGCCCGAAGGGACTCAACCGGCTTACGCCAACCTTAAACCACGCCTGCGCATGATGACGCTTTATTATTTTGCAAACCTTAATCATTATCTGGTGGTCGGCACCGGCAATAAGAGCGAGATCAGCGTCGGGTACTTTACGAAGTATGGTGATGGCGGGGTAGATATATTACCCCTGGGAGATTTTTTGAAACGTGAAGTAAGGGAGCTGGCCCGCAGTCTGAAGGTTCCCCAGGTTATTATCGACAAACCGCCCTCAGCCGGACTCTGGGCCGGACAGACAGATGAGTCGGAGATGGGCGTGACCTATGAGGAGATAGATAATTATCTGAAAGGACTTGATGAGAAAACCACATCTGACCTTGCTTCGCAGGTGAAAAACAAGGTTAACGCTATGATGACGGCCTCGGAGCACAAGCGCTCGCCTCTTCCGATTTATTATAGGGAAAAAGCTTAGATAGTGTTCATCCGGAAACTACCGTTTCCGGATTCACGCTTTCAGCCATCAGCCGTCAGCAAAAAATCAAGACAACAGCATGTTAAGCTGAGAGCTGATAGCTGAATGCTGACTGCTCCATACGGAAATCTTGGCTTTTCCGGATGAAAACTATATACATCTTCTCCTGGCATCGTCCGTATCCAGACGGGTCCAGTGCCCGTTTTTCTGGAACCACCAGGTCTGTCCGTCAAATTTAGCGGCCAAGGTACCGTGATATCGCATCATCTTTTTGACTTGAGCCGGAGAATAGGCCTTATAGTAATACCCCTGTGATTCGCCGTCTGTGTATGATAGGGTAGCCCCTATAGGAAATAGGGCCAGTAATATAACAAAAATGTAACTTTTACGCATAATCCTTACTTCCTTATCAGATAGATGCATATATTGAACGCAAATTCAATGCCAGATAATCAGCCCTAATTAATAAATAATGTAAATACAATAGGTTAGCATAAATTTTTGATAATCGATATTATGCCCTAAGAAACATTTTTTCCTTAATAAGGGTACTTTTTTTCCATTTTTGTGGAATTATTTTTCTCTTTAGCAATATACTCTGCCTTTCTTTTTCAAAAGGAGAGAGGGGGCATTTATAGACAGCGGAGAGGCAATAGATCATGGCCACGAAGCTAGGCTTCTTTTTTGTGGGCAAGACAAAAGAGCGATTTATTCAGATGGGAATAGATGAGTACCTGCATCGCCTGAGACGCTACGTTTCTACTGAGGGCAGGGTTGTGAAAGCCGGGAAGATTGGACCTAAAGCGGACACAAACAAGGTTATTGAGGCTGAAAGTAGAGATATCCTGACCAGAATAAACCCCGCTGCTTATCGCATAGCCCTCGACAGCACAGGGAAACAGCTTTCGTCCGTCGATCTGGCCCGATTTTTGACCGACCTCGAAAGGCAGGGCCGGGAAGAGATTATTTTCATAACCGGTGGCCCTTTGGGCCTTTCACCCACCCTGCTCAAGGAGTGCCACTTTATCCTTTCACTCTCAAAACTTACCCTTACGCATGAGATGTGCCGCCTTATACTCTTCGAGCAAGTTTATCGGGCTTACACGATAAAGGCCGGTGAGAAGTACCATAAATAACCGGCTAGACAGACTCGACGCTGACTACTTCCGGTATCTCTTTCTTGAGGTATTTTTCAATACCGTTTTTAAGGGTCATCTGAGACATGGGACAGCCCTTACAGGCGCCGGTGAGGCGGACTGAAACTACTCCATCTTTGACATCCACCAATTCGACATCGCCGCCGTCTTTCTGTAAAACCGGCCTGATTTTGTCCAATACGCTTTGCACTTGTTCCTTCATTTAATTAGCCTCCGGATAGAAATAAGAGGGTTAAAACCTAACACACCCCCGAAAAATTGCCAATAAAAAAACATTTCCTAAACGTATCAGTTTAGCTGTTTGAAAGAGTATTCTTAAATCCCTCCCAACCTCCCTTTTTCAAAGGGAGGAGAAACGCTTCCCCCTTTCCCAAAGGGGGATTGAGGGGGATTTTGGCTATTATAGCGCCTTGCTTAGGTATATCTTCAAAAACCTAAAATATTACCCCAAAACGTTCTTTGACTTTTAGCATAGTGTGGTCTATCATGGCCGATATGAAACGCAAGGCAAAGATCATCTGCACCATCGGCCCGGCCTCGCAATCCGAGGAAGTCATCTCTCAACTGGCTCAGGCCGGTATGGACGTCGCCCGGCTTAATTTTTCGCACGGCACCCATGATGACCATCTAAGAAACATTACGCTTATTCGGCGGGTCTCGGCCGGATTAAGGAGGCCCATCGCCATATTGCAGGATCTCCAGGGGCCCAAAATACGCATCGGGACTTTTGCCCATGGTCCGGCAAACCTCGTACCGGGCGGACGTTTTATCATATCCACAAGGCCCAGACCGGGGGACGAGACCGGTGTTTCTACTTCTTATAGCAAGCTGGCCCGGGATGTTCATCCCGGCGATTTTATCCTCATCGACGATGGCTTAATCAAACTCCGTGTCCTGGAAACAGATACGGAAGACGTAACCTGCGAGGTAGTAAACGGCGGCGTGCTTTACGATCGCAAGGGGATCAACCTCCCCGGAGTACGTATCTCGGAGCCGGCGCTTACGGCTAAGGATAGAGAAGACCTGCGCTTTGGACTGGAAAATGGGGTGGATTATATAGCCCTTTCCTTTGTCCGTGATCCACGGGATATAATTGAAATAAAGGAAGTGATAGGCGACAAACGGGTTCCGGTTATAGCCAAGCTGGAAAAGCCGGAGGCCGTGGAAAAGCTCGATGCCATAATAGCCCTGGCGGATAGCATCATGGTGGCCCGTGGCGATCTGGGGGTGGAAATCTCGCCGGCCAAAGTCCCTGCCCTTCAGAAGCGTATCATCGAAAAGTGTCACCATCAGGGTGTACCGGCCATAACGGCCACCCAGATGCTTGATTCCATGATGGTGCACCCCACACCGACCCGCGCCGAGGCATCGGATGTGGCCAACGCTATTTTTGACGGAAGCGACGCCGTAATGCTCTCCGGGGAAACCGCCTTCGGGAAGTATCCGGTCCAAGCCGTGGAGATGATGGCCCGCATCATTGAGGAGGCCGAAAAAACGCCGTACTTTCGTTTGGGCCACCGCGATGTCCCGGCAGATACGGTCATTTCCTTTGCCCAGGCGATATGCCACGCCGCTTATCACAGCTCCAGGGAAATCGGCGCTAAGTTTATCATCGCCTTCACCGAGACGGGCTTTACGGCCCGCCTTATCTCCAAATACAGGCCCGAATGCCCGATTATAGCCCTCACTCCGCACGAGGAGACGTGCCGGCGGGGTTCTCTTTACTGGGGGACCATTCCTATCCTGATGGATTTCGCCCGCGATACCCAAGAGGCCATTCGAGAAATGGAAAACAAACTCTTAGTCGAAGGGTTGATCAACAAGGGTGACCACTTAGTGGTTATGGCCGGCTCGTCTATGGAAGTCGGAGGGACGAATCTCCTTCGCCTCCGCCGGGTGGGATAACTCTTCTGCCCTGCCCTGTAGCGAAAGAGGTCTCTCCAGGTTATTTGCCGCAAGGAGTGCGTCATCCCGCAAGATATCCGGCGTGGGCCCGTCTGCTGCTACGCGTCCGGCGTGCAGGACGATGGTACGCTCACAGGTATCCAGTATGAGATCGAGATCGTGAGAGGCGATAATCCTGGTGTGCGTAAAGGTACGTAGCAGGTTTATGAGCTGCCGCCTGGCCCTGGGATCAAGATTGGAAGAGGGTTCGTCCATGACCAGGATATCCGGGTCCATGGATAGTACGGTAGCAATAGAGACCGCTCGCTTTTGGCCTATAGACAGCCTGTGCGGCGGCCGGTGTTTCAAATCCAGACAGCCTACTGTTTGCAATGCCTCCAGCGTCTTTTCCTCCACCTTCTTGCTGTCCCACCCCAGGTTGAAGGGGCCAAAGGCCACGTCATCATAAACCCTGGGCATAAAGAGCTGGTCATCCGGATTTTGAAAGACCACGCCTACCCTGCGCCGGACATCGTTTACGGTATCCCTGGAGACAATGACATTACCGACATTCACCGTCCCCTCGGTCGGAAAAAGATACCCGTTTATCTGGAGGAGCAGGGTCGATTTGCCCGCGCCATTGGACCCCACCAAACCTACGGATTCACCATGCAGGACGGTAAATGAGATACCGGAGAGCGCCCGTGTACCATCGGGATAGACGTATCCGACATCTGTAAACTCAATGAAATGGTGACTCATAACTTTGCAATTAGCTGTCAGCTATCAGCATTCAGCTATCGGTATTCTGACTCCTGACTCCTGAATTCTGTTTTCTGATTCCCGAAAGCGCAAAGTTCGCCCCGGTCAAAGATGCGCCTGGGCGTGCGAATTTGCTCGCTATTCTAAATCATGTGCATGACCCTTAATGCCGCCTGGCCGATGATCTCGCTTATATTGTACCACCGGCACAGGACAAAAAAGGTCGTCCAGGCCAGGAAAAAGATGCCATCCTGACAGGTGATGCCGCTGCGCCTTGCCGCATAAAAATGACCGTTAAAGGCACGGCTGAACATGGCCTGATGGACGCGCTCCGCCCTGTCCACGGCCCTTAGAAACAAGGCCCCCAGGAGATGGACATAGACCCTTAACCCGGTTCCCCGGCCGTCAAAGGCCCGCATATTCCTGGCCCGTACCATACGCAAGGCCTCATCCATGAGGACGAATATAAAATAGTAAAGGAAATAAAGCTGTACGATCAGCGCCCTTGGTACCTTTAGCCTTTCCAGGGCCAGGCAGATGCCCGGAAAAGAGGTCGTGGCTATGAGAATTAACGCGGCGGAAACCGTTAACATGAAGCGGATCAGGATAGAGGCGAAGGAAATCCAACCCCCACTGACAGGCACACCGCCCAGGTACAGCTCAATCTGTTGGTCGAACAGGGGGTTAAAGGCCCCCACCAGGACGGCAAACGGAGAGACAGCCGCTATCTTTTTAAGCAATAGCCCCACGGGCAGAGCAGCCCGGGATACGAGGATAACCGGAAAAACAAGAAGAGGGGCCAGACCCGTCAGTTCATACTTGGAGAAAGAGACCACGGTCAGTATAAAAATCGCTGTAGTCAGCAGCTTGACGCGGGGATCAAGCCGATGGATAGCGGTATCCTGGTAAGACAGGGTATCGAGGTATTTAATATCAAAGTATGCGCTATCAAAAGAGGCCACGTCGATTCAGGAACCAGGCATTGGGGCCAAATCCCTTAAGGCTCCTATCTATCTCTTTTTTCTGAGGGCCAGCCCGATGAGCAGCGCCAGGCCGGCCGTGAGCGCGGCTCCCACCACACCGGATACAGAAGTGCCGGCGCTGACCGTGGGCCAGGGTTCCGGCTTATAAGTTTCGGGTATCGCATTCTCCGGCGAAGATGGTTCCTTAAAGCCATAATCGGGGAGAAAGGCGGACTTTTCCTGGAGCCCACCCAGGATGCGGCCAAGGTTATGGGCAGATTCGGGCAGTTCCGCCTTTCCATAGACCTTTGCTATGGACCATTCCAGGCCGTCCGGAAAACTGGATGCAAACCAGGAAAGTATGCCCCCGGTTAATAAGGCCAGAACCGCCAGGGAAGCCAGTATATTTCGTATGGGAAGCCCGCTCAGCGGCCTTGATTTCGCGGCTCCCTCCAATATCTCAGGCCGCATCTGTCTTACAAAATTTACTACACCGGCCGTTATGAATCCCTCAATTACGCCGATGGCCAAATGAATCGGCAACATGGCCAGGACAAACGACATGAAGGGCAATTCGGACCTGCCGGAAAGCAGAGTTTGTAAGACCACAGAAAATGCGCCCATCTGAAGGGCCAGGACCGATGAGCTGACCGAGGCTGCTGTGATTTTTCCGGCGGTGGGGTTGTCCCGAACGATATTCTTATAAATCAAGGGATAGGCCACAAAACAGGGGAAGACGCCCATATTAAAGATGTTGCACCCCAGGGCCATGAGGCCGCCGTCGGCAAAGAACAGGGCCTGGATAATCAAGACCGAGGCTATGGTGAGAAACGCTGCGTATGGGCCTAAAAGAATGGCCAGGATCATGCCCCCGCCCAGATGCCCGCTGGAGCCGGTGCCGGGGATCGTGAAGTTTATCATCTGAGCGGCAAAGATAAAGGCTCCCAGAACCCCCATGAGCGGGATTTTCTTCTCATCAATTTCCAGCCGCACTTTTTTGCTTGCGTAAATAATGGCCCCTCCGCTGGCGGCCCAAAACGTGGCGCCCACGGCTGGAGATAATAAGGCATCGGCCATGTGCATAATTATTTCTCCTTCTGGCTGTGCTACTATTATATTATTTGTGTTATTTAATGCGAAATTAGTTCGCTGTCAAGCGGAAAGCCGTTTGCGATATCCGAAAGGCTTCAACCCTCGACTCCTCATTGTCGATTATTGACCAGCAGAAGGCGAAGCCTTTGAAGCTACTCTTGCTCCCTTCTTAAAGGGCAAAATGAACAATTGGAACGGTGTTATCGGCTTCAAGCAAACAGCCGCAGGGGGTAAGAGCAGGAAGCCCGGTATGTCCGGGCTGGTTAGGAACCGGGGATGAATGGTACTACAGTTGCCAAATTAGCTGGCATAACCCGGTCATCTGTCAACAGGGGAGGGCATTACTGCGAGGGAGAAAATTGGCGCCGGATAATCAATTAAGTTTGGTGAAACTATAAATTGCATAAATTCATGACCGTAATCAGCACTCTTTTGAGACAGCCCCAGTAAGTTACGACAGTCATATAGTTAAGTCTAGCTGTTGAACAGTTCCCACCGTTCCATTTTCTGTTACATATAACCCTGTGGATTTTACTTCTCCTTGAACTTCATTGGCGTCATTCTTAACTGCAAATTGTGTATTTAAGTTACCCAGATATAATGCTCCGATACCCTTTTGTCCCAGTGCAAACAAGTAGTCGTTGCCCTGAGCGTCTTTTGACCAAATGCGCAGTTTGTCAAATATTGAATCGTTTTCATCTATCCACTGGTTGCCATCCTCGTTATATTGAGCCAGCTCAGCGAATCCATCCCCGCTGCTTGGCCCGAACAGTTCACTGCCATTGTTAATTATTTGGTCGTTATTTTTGTCTATGGCAAGAAATCCACTGCCCGGACTAACAAATGAAATATTATCTTTGTTTCCATCGGAGTCTAAATCAAAACTGAATTTTGTGTCTGTTAATTCGGCGGCTAAACCGCCGTAATTTATTACAAGAGGATCAATCTTTGCGGCATCCCCGGCTCTGATATGGATATCTTGTTCCTGCACGAACTCCCGGCTCATATTGATATTCACAGAGAAATTTATTTCCTTTCCATCCTCGGTTTTGATAATTCCTTCTGCTGAAAGTGATGTTTCCTCATATTCGTAACGAACTTCATGATAATCGTACTCAATTCCCCAGCCTTGCCTTTCAGGGGCTTGTCCCTGTTGCTGCTGATTCTGCAGATCAGATACTTTGCCTTTTAATTCAGAACATTCTTCTCCACCTTCTTCAAGTTTGACGAGGATCCTAATTTTGATCTTTTTGCCTGTTAGGGCTTCTAAAAGTTTTTCTATAAGTTTTACTTTAATTTGGTCCTCACCGCTTAGTTCACCATCGATTATTCCGTTTTTTTGTGCCGGCTGTGCCTCTTTTGCCTTGACCGACAAATCCAAAATGTAATCTTTTGGCTTAGGGATATGTTCGGCTGGTAAGCGTCCTGCCGCTTGATTATTGCCTTCAAAATCAGGCCTTACGTTCCCTACCCACATTTTCAGACTTTCACTTTTTTCATACTTTTCAAGGTACGTCCGATTGCTAAACATAGCAATGCTTGAATCTTGAATTTCCATAAGCAGTCCTCCTCCTTGAGTTTGAGAACATGCCGGAAAGTCCTTTTTCCAGCATTGGTTATATTATGTATAATTATCGGTTTTCCAGGAAAAAACTTGAACTTTTACTCTTTCGAATTCTTTACGTCACCCGAAGTAGCCAAAGTCAGGCCTGAGGCGAAGTTTTAGGTAAAGAACGCATCTGCCCGTGGTTGGGAACAGAGATTGTATTCCCCCTTTTCGGAAAGGGGGGCGAGGGGGATTTTGTCCTGGGTCTTGCGGCATTTTCAAAATACTAAAGTGATACAAAAGATTGGATCCCGGAGCCTGCTCCGTACTTGATACGGAGTCAAGCCTGGAATGACAATCAAAGTAAAGGGACTTATGACGCACTACACGAGAAAGAACAAAACCGGGAGTGAAAAGCCCTTTGGATTGAACATGCATAGCGAGGGATTCCCCGCTGCTTGCCATCCAGGTCCGACACTGGCGGGCTGTGGGGATCTTCAATCGTGGGAGGCGCTGGTATGCTGTCTCAGCCCTGTTTCTCCCAGCGCAGGAGTTCGGCTATCTTCGCCAGCGTGCCGCCTTCTTTAATCTCGGCCCGCAAGCGGTTTTCCTTCTCCAGGACATCCATGGCCCGGTTGGCGTATTCAGCGGCTATGGCCTTTGGCAAAACCACAAGGCCGTCGTCATCGCCCAGTATCCAGTCCCCGCTTTCTATTCTTACTGTGCCGATATTAATCGGTATGCCGATCTCGCCGAAGCCTTTCGGCTCGCCGGCGTTGGGCATTATCAATTTACTGAAGGCCGGAAATTTCAGTTCCTTTATATCGCGAGTATCCCGGATAGCGCCATCTATAACCACACCGGCCAGACCTTTCTGTATTGCCGAATGTGTGGCCAGTTCCCCCCATATCGCCGGCCCCACGCCTCCGGCATCAATGACTATAACCTCGCCTTTAGAGGCAATATCTATGGCCTCGACCGGCTTGGCCCAGTCACCGGGGTAGGTCCGCACCGTAAGCACCCGGCCAAACATCCTGATGCCCGGAAAAAGGGGGCGCAGTCCGTGCACCACGCCGCCACGATGCAGGGCGTCAGAGAGGTTGGCTGTGGAAACCTGGCTTAATACCGTATTGATTTCAGCCCCGGTAACCCGTTTGAAAAGACGCGTGGGGACAGCCGCCTTTTCGGTAATGGCCTTCTTGATAGCCGAGGCCGCCTTCTTGGGATCAGCAGCCTTGGTAACAGCCCCGCCCACAATCACTATAGACGCCCCGGCCTCTACAGCCAGGAAGGCCGTCTCTGAATTTATGCCGCCGGCTACGCCTACGGGTATGGTAAGGGCCGCGCTGACCTGGCGGAGCGCCGCAAAGGGGTCTTTCCCCTCCATCTGCTCATCAATAGAACAGTGCACAGTAACAAAGTCAGCCCCCCATTCCTCGGCCTCACGGGCGCGGCTGACCGGATCGGGGACAGCAATGAGATCTACCACAATTCTGGCGCCGTAATTCTTGCCGGCCTGGATACATTCACGGATAGTAGCCGGGCTGGCGGCGCCGAGGACATCGACGATATTGGCCCCGGCCTTGGCCGCGGCCTCAACCTCTATCCGCCCTGCGTCCATGACCTTCATGTCGGCAACAATGGTCACATGGGGAAAGAGCCGCCGGAGTTCCCGGACTGCCTCTAATCCTTCGCTCTTGATAAGGGGAGTACCGGCCTCCAGCCAGTCCACCCCTCCCGCCAGGGCAGCCTTCGCTACCTTAATCGCCCGTTTAAGATCTACAAAATCCAGGGCTAACTGCAAAACAGGCTTCATCTTTACTCCAGATTGGCATGACGCGCCAGAAGGGTCCGGTAATCACTGCCCTTCTCTCTGTAGATGGTCAGGATAATGGCCTCCAAGAACAGGAAGGCCGACTGCTCAAAAAGCGACCCCGGGGGTTGACCCGACGGCATCTCTTTATCCCTCATACGTTTTGTTCCTCCTGGCAGCGCCAGCCGGCGATCGGATAACCCGGCCAGAGGAGATTTTTCATCACCTAAGATCGCATAGGTAAGCGCGCCTGCCTGTTTGGCTATTTTGACTATTTCACAGGGCAAGGCCGTCTCGCCGGATCCGGACAATACCACAAGCAGCGCGCCTTTTTTTATGGGAGGAGTTATGGTCTCGCCTACGAAATAGCAATCATATCCCAAATGCATCAGTCGCATGCAAAAAGCGCGGAGTATATAACCGGAACGTCCCTGGGCCGAAAAAAATATGGCCGGTGCGCTGTTTAAGCATTCTATGAGACCTGCCGCCTCTGCCGCATCTATTTTGCTTAAAAGTTTCCGGTTCTCCTCCTGGACATATTTCAGGCAATCATTAATCATGCTCTTCATAACAAAGTTTTTAAACCGGAGATACGAGAGAAAAGAATGACCGGCTCGTCCCCGTCTGCATGCGGAGAAAAGAAATAGCCGCCTCCGGCCCATAGCGGTTGAGTATCTCCAGGGCCATACTGGCAAAAGAAATCACTGATGATGCTTCATACGTATGGAGGAGTTCAAATACCTTTTGTCCGGCTAACATGGCCACTTCATCGTTTACGGCCATCATCCGGCTTGTTGTTTCCACAATCTGCCCGAATGTCTTGGCATCTATCTTAGCCATAAGTTCGGGCAGATTTTCTACCAATAGCACTGCCAGACGCGGGCTCTGCCGGGAAGTCTTATTTACCGCCTCCAGGAAGGCTTCAGAAAATTCGGGCTTCTGAAAAAGGCCGGACAACTTTGCCGCCAATATCTTACCGGATTCATAATCTTTCACTGTGGCCTGATAGACGATGTCATTATAGGCGGACAGGAAATCAGGTCTGTTGCCTTTAATAATAAGCGGCAGTTCCCGTGCGGAAATGATGCCCGCCTCATAATCTCCTTCCACTATGCGGCGCAGACTCTCGGTATAGGTCAGCGCCTCTTGGTCATTCATCTCGGTTATACCCTCCGCTATGAATCGTGCGCTCTCTTTCGCAGCCGTATGATCTCGTTCAGCTATATAGGTTATAATCGCCTCATAATGGTTCAGGACCGGATCCGGTGACTTCCGCAAGAGGTCGGGAAGAACCTCTGCCACCACCAGTGCGACATCGTGATCCTTTCGCGCCATACGCTGCAATATGCCTTCATACCTGGTCAGGTCCTCTGTACGGTCTTCTTTTATGAGTTCAAAGACCTTTTCCGCAGCGATAGTACCCAGGCGGAAGTCTTTTTCCACTATGCCCCAGAGGCTTTTTAGATATGTGTCCCTTTGCCTGCCGTCCAATTTTTCCATTAAGGCAGCTATCTTTTCAGCGGCCATCATGGCGATTTTATGATCGCCGCCGGCCAGATGAGCCAATATCCTTTCATACTGGACGATTAAGGCCCCATTTTCTTTGTCTATAAGCTCGGAGAATATCTTGGCCGCGCTAAGGGCGACACGCCCATGGAGTTTGGCCAGGCGGTGCACTACTTCCAGATAATTTACATGGAACCTGGATTCTACATCCCTGAGTAAATATGGGATTCTCTCTCCGGCCGCCATACCGACCTTCTCATCCTGTTCTGCACACAGCGTTACAATATTAGCGTAAAGGGAAAGGGCCTTCTCATCAACCTTTTCTAATAATTGTAAGATCTTATCCGCGCAAAATACCCCTACCCGGCCATTTCGCACCGCGATCATGCCCACTGTATCCAGGTAACGACGCCTCAGGGAGGCGGGGATCTCCGTCAGATAGTGCAATAGCTTATCGGCCATAATAACGCCGGATTCCCTGTCTCTGGCCGCTATGTTGCCGGCGACTTCCCCGTATTTTTTGATAATAGCCTCATCCATATCCTTAAGCAGCGGGAGCAATTTCTCTGCCATTATCATGCCGACCTTATAATCATTTTCTGCGCCCCGACTCACTACGGCTACATAGGTCTCCATCGTATCCTTACTGATACCAGAGATAAATGACGGCAGACTCTCGGCCGCAGCAAGACCTACCCGATAGCTTAACATGCTGATATTACTAATTGTTTTTAAGTAATTGGCCCTGGCCGGTTTATTTACCTTGTCTATCCATTCAAGCAAATTTCCGGCAAAGGTAACGGCTACCTGGCAATTTTGTGCACAGGTTTGTTCGATAATATTTTCATATTCAGAGATCATTTCCGGGGTTAATTTATTCAGATAAGCAGGAAGGTGCTGAGCGACTGTGGCTGCCAGGCGATAACTTTTACCCGCAAAACGGATAATAACCTGCGCATAGAGGTCTATTTTTTCCGGGGTCAACCCTGCATAAGCTGCAGATAACGTCTTTGCCGCAGTAATCCCAAGATCATGTTTGATGGCCGTAGTTTTTTTCACTGCGGTAATTAAAGAATCTTTTATCTCATCCCCTGCCTTATCCAGCGGGCCAAGTAATTTTATGGGATCAACCGGCTGGCCGGACTGAAATTCTTTTATGTGTTTTGCTATAATAAGTTCTCTATCCATAGATTACCCCCACGCTTACGTGAGCATTGTCAAAAGCTAACCACTAACAACAGTTCAAGCAGCTTAACCCGTTCAAACTGCTTAAACTGTTTAAACGGCTTGAACGGTTTAACTAGGTTTACTCTGTGGGTTGATGTGGTGTTTCTTTGTCACCTTATAGCATAAAAGACTAAAAAAGGAATCCAGAAAAATGTTATGAAAATTCTAATTAGTGTTCATCCGGAGACCCAAGATTTCCGGATGAAGCAGTCAGCGGTCAGCTATCAGCATTCAGCTTAACATCTTGTTTATCTTGGTTTTTAGCTGAGGGCTGATCGCCGATGGCTGAAAGCTTGAATCCGAAAACGACAATTTTCGGATGAAAACTAATTATCACCACCTAATCGTTAATGTTTTTATAAAACATGCCGTTAATAATAGGTAAGTAATTTTTACACGTTAATTTTCAGGAGAAAACCTAAGCAAAAAGGAGTAATCGCCATGGGGGAAGCAGTAACACAAGCCGAGGCCGGCTTTCAGGAATTAGCGGCCAGGGAAGGGAAATATTTAACTTTTGTGTTAGGTAAGGAAGAATATGGCCTGGAAATTTTAAAAGTGAAAGAAATTATCGGCATGATGGATATAACTTCCGTACCCAATGTACCGTCTTATGTTAAAGGTGTAATCAATCTGCGGGGCAAGGTGATACCTGTAGTGGAATTGCGTTTAAAATTTGGTATGGAATCTATCCCTTATACGGAGCGGACCTGCATTATTGTGGTGGATGTTCAGGTCAAAGGCCGCCCCGCCCTGGTCGGGATAGTGGTGGATGCCGTCTCCGAGGTTTTAAACATCAATCGGGAAGAGATAGAAAACACACCTAATTTTGGGGCTGAAATGGATACAAGCTATATCCTAGGCATGGCCAAGGTCAAAGGGCAGGTCAAGATACTGCTGGACATCGATCAAGTTCTTGATAATAGCGAACTGGCCCTTTAAGAAATCAAAATATGGCTCTCCTTACGGCGGCGGGATAGAGTAGGTTATAACTTCTGTCCCGCCTCCTTTTTTCTAAAAACCAGCCCTTATTTTTTGTAACCGTTCACCCTTTACCGAGGAATATTTTTTCATGTTCCTGGGGACAACGGTAACCTGATAACGGTGAACGGATACTATCTTTTCGGCTTGCCTCGGGTTTGTTAAAGCATTTGCCTTGACTATAAGGAAATGCTATAAATTTAAAAACATCGCGTCCAAACTTTGACTTTTTACGAGTTCATCAGCTATGGTACCATCTCAATCACGCAATATTCTCATCGGCATCACCATTCTCATTTTCGTTATAGCCTTCGGAACGAGCGGCTATATGCTTATCGAGAAATGGGACTTTTTAGACGCCCTTTACATGACCGTTATTACTTTAACCACCGTCGGATATGGGGAAGTCCGGCCGCTGGGCGGTTCAGGACGGGTCTTTACAATCTGCCTGCTTATCATGGGCGTTGGTTTTGTGTTTTACATGTTCGGAACCATAACCCAGATCATGGTAGAAGGCCAGTTTAGAAGGCTTTTGGGGAGGAGAAAATTGGAAAAACAGCTTGCCGCATTAAAGGACCATTACATTATATGCGGTTATGGCCGCATTGGACAGATTATCTCCCGGGAGATTGCTAAAAAACCTTTGCCGCTTGTGATTATCGAAAACAGTCCGGACCTGATAAAAACCATTGAAGAGCAGGGACATCTATTTATCGAAGGCGATGCCACACGGGAAGACACATTACTTAAGGCCAATATTCAAAAGGCCAAGGGCCTGGTAGCCACAGTATCTTCCGACGCTGATAACGTATATATCATACTCACCGCCCGCGGCCTGAACCCGGGTCTTTATATCATGGCCCGGGTCGTTGATGAAAAGGCTGAGCGAAATCTATTACAGGCCGGAGCAAACCGGGTTATATCACCATACCATATCGGAGCGCGTAAGATGGCCCAGGCGATCCTGCGGCCGGCCGTGACTGATTTCATCGAGTTAGCCGTACACCGGGGAGGGATAGAGCTGCAAATAGAGGAGATCCCGGTGCGCGCCCCGTCTCGTATTACAGATGTGCCGCTTAGGGAATCCGGGATAAGGCAGGAGTTAGGGTTGATTATAATTGCTATCCAGAGGGCTTCAGGTGAAATGCTTTATAACCCCCCACCGGAGGCCAGGATACAGGTAGGCGATACGCTTATAGCTATGGGATCCCCGGAAAGCTTGGGTAAACTGGAGAAGATGGTAGGAGTGGCCGAGATGTAGAGAGTATAAAAGTTCAAATGACAAAGTTCAAAGTTCAAATGAATGTCAAAGCTCAAAGCTGAAGGCTAAAAGCTCGGTCTTCCGCAGGCATGGTAGAAACATCCTGCGGACACGGATGGCTTTAGGGCAATTCAGAAGGACGGCTATGAAATTATGATCTTTTCAATCAAGCACGTAAAGAATTGCATTATTTCATGGCTGCCCCCAATTTCCTTCCTAAGCGCTTTGTTGGGCCGTTGAGCTATTTACATGAACCGCTTCTGCATGTAGTTTTAAGCCGAGTGCGCCTATAACTTTAAGTATTGTGTCGAAACCTGGACTTCGTTCCCCAGAGAGTGCTTTGTAAAGACTTTCGCGGGACAGACCGGCATCACGTGCCACTTGTGACATGCCCTTGGCCCGGGCAATATCTCCCAGGGCTTTAGCAATAAAGGCAGCGTCGCCATGTGCTTCCTCAAGGCAAGCTTCCAGATAAGCAGCCATTTCCTCTGGGGTGCGAAGATGTTCAGCGACATCATATCGGGTAGTGATGGTTTTAGTCATGATACACTCCTATAAATTCCGTGCTAGGCGTAAGGCGGTTTTGATGTCCTTGGCCTGGGTATGCTTGTCGCCGCCGGCCAACAAAATGACCACCTTCTGTCCTTGCTTTTTGAAATACACCCGATAGCCGGGTCCATAGTCAATCCGCAATTCTGAAACACCTTCGCCAACCGACTTAACATCTCCAGGGTTTCCATCTGCCAATCTTTCGATCCGGAGAAGGATACGAGCACGTGCCCGGATGTCATGCAACTCATCGAGCCATTTAGCGAAAATTTCAGTCTTGCGGATTTCAATCATGAATCATAGTGTAGCCTCTCGGCTACATATTGTCAATGCCATTTTTGTAGCGCTGTGGATGAAGCACAGCATTATATTTTAGCTGTCGATTGTCTTTTTCATAGTCATAGGGAAAAAAGAGGGTGGCGTCAAGCAAAAAGGGGGGTGGGGTTATAGGCCATCCGGTTTCCCGGGGCCTTCGGATGGAAATTAACTATGAAGACACTGCAATAATGCGCCGTTCAGTAACAATCATATCCATCAGAACATCGTGTTTATCGAGGGGAATCGAAGGCGCTATCTGGATCTCATAGGCCAGGGCTACTTTTAAGGAACTGCCCGGCAGGCCCGGTAAAAAACGATCATAAAAGCCCATTCCATATCCGATGCGTCCACCCCGGTTGTCAAAAACACAACCCGGCACTACAGTAATGTCTATATCCTCCGGGGATAATGGCCTGAGGCTGGTATCCTTCGGTTCCAGAAGGCCGAAACGGCGTGGGGCTAAATCGCATTTCAAGTC
This sequence comes from Thermodesulfobacteriota bacterium, assembly GCA_031082315.1. Taxonomy (NCBI): domain Bacteria; kingdom Pseudomonadati; phylum Thermodesulfobacteriota; species Thermodesulfobacteriota bacterium. The sequence goes on along the minus strand of JAVHLC010000006.1, from coordinate 136,648 downwards.
TTTTAAAACAGAAGGGACTATGACACCCCGCTCATAATCCGTGTACGGAACGGCCACCACCTTACCTTGCTCCAGCGCCGCCTCTATTATGTACTGCGTCTCTGCCTCGCTCCGGAAGGAGACATATAAAAAAACGCCACTGGCCCGGTTCCATTCCGGCAGGGCCATAAGGCGCGCAGCAATGGCCTCTGAACAGGTCTTACGCTCTAAAGGGGGGAGACTGTCGCGGAGCTTGAGGATGCGACGTCTTAATTCAGCCTTGGTCTCCATTTTCTTAAGTGTAGCCGTCAGCTTTGGCCTCCATTTCCCTGACATTCCTTTAATATGATATCGATGATGGCCGGCACCTGTTTCTGAATCTCATCCGTTAACTCCATCCCCCAGTCAATAGCCCTGGGCTCTACGCCGATTATTACCACCTCCGGCGAATAACCCAGTTTTTTGGACATGGAAAGGGACTCTACCACACCGAGGTCATGCAGGGAAACCGGGCCTTCTTTATCTGCGACGAGGTCTTCAGGACGGCACTGGTAAATTGTCCCCGGCTTCTGCCCGGCCTTAAGGGCATCAACGATTATCACCTTTTGTACCCCATCCAGATAAAAAGCTAAATTCATGGTGGCTGTACCCATATCCAACAAATCCACATGGGCCGGCATCTCCCTGTCGCGCAAGGCCTGGATGATATGCACCCCTATCCCCTCGTCCTGGAGGAGAAGATTACCTATGCCGACAATTAGTATCTTCTGATCATGCATAATCCACCTTACATTAAAAATCCAGGGGGCTTTTAGCTTCTTTCACCGTCCTGCTCGGCACGCAGTGCGTATTAAATATATCAGACGGAATATCGCGCATAGGACGATAATAAGGAATGTGTTATTCATCCCATTTGGGATGATAACAAGTTGAACTTATGTCCAATTCGCAGGAAATTGTCAAATTGTTTCTCAAGCTTATCATTTGGTGGTATGATAACAAGAAACCAGTTAATAATATTGATAGGCCGACGCTTCGCGTCGCCCTATCGGGCTGGATGAGGACGGATTGCCAGCCCGCGCGAAGCGCGGCCTATCAATCCGAATCGAACAGACACCCCTACGGGGTGCTCCTCATCCGGCCCGTTATAAGCTTAAAAATAATATTCTTAGGTTGAATTAATAGCTTTTATGAAGAGAAACGTTTTAACAATATTTCTTGCATCACCAAATGACTTACAGGACGAGCGTCGAATAGTTCGTAATACTGTAGAACGAGTAAATAAGGTTTTTTCGCGTAAAGTAGGCTGGCATATTGAACTGCTCGGTTGGGAGGATACGCTTCCCGGTGGTTATCGTCCACAGGAACTAATAAACAAGGATGTTGATTCATGCCAACTTTTTCTAGGTATCTTATGGCGCCGGTGGGGTCAGGAGACAGGAAAATACAGCTCAGGATTTGAAGAGGAATTCATTCGGGCACGAGAACGTCGGGAAAAATCTGGAGTTCCTGAAATATGGTTGTTTTTTAAAGCTGTTGATAAAGATATCGCTAAAGACCCTGGTGAGCAACTTAAAAAAGTAATAAATTTCAAAAAAGAACTAATAGAAAGCAAGCAATTTATGTTTAAGGAATTTAATGAAACAGAAACTTGGGGTCGTGATATATATGATTATTTATTGCAATATATCCTCGAGTTATCAACAAAAGAAACTGAACAGGAGAGCCAAGAAGAATTAAATTTAGCAGGGCAAGCAAGAGAATCAATATCAGATACAGAGTCAAAAGCTAGTGAAAAGATAGAATCATATCCAGCTGAATTGATAAGTCTTTTTAATAAAGTAAATGAGAAGCTTAGTGAAGGCAAGCCAGCCGAATTAGAGGAGTCTGATCGAATACGACTATATCTACAATCAAGTGCATGGTTTTCTGCAGACCATTTAGGGGAAGTCTTTGGTAATCATGAAATAAATCTTGTGTATACGAGAAGAAAAGAATGGGAACTTTCAAATTCTGAAGCATGGTTTCTGGTTAGATCATTTATTAGTGATACTTCTAACAACCGCCCCGGTTGGTATTGGATCAAAGACAGGAATGATGAGGCGGTTGAATTCGTAATCACATGGTTAGCTACCAATGACAGGAATATTGATGTTCGACGTGGCGCCCTATCTCTTCTTGTGGACACAGGATTTAATGCAAGACGTGATCTGCTTGAAGCTGGAATGAATGACAGTGATAAACAAGTTATATTAAGAACCATTGATCTTATCAGGCTTTCTGGAAATCAAGACAATTTTGATCTATTAGACAAAGTCGTTGATACCGATGATTCCGATATTAAGCAGGCTGCTATTTCTGCAAAGGTAGATATTATGTTCTTGAATAAACCTGAAGATAGCTTTTCTTACTTAGTTAATTCAGGCGCGAAAATAACATCTTTAATGAAGAAAACGCTTGATGATATGAGTCTTGCTGTCGATAGTTCATTATTGTTTGATGCATTGAAAAAAGCGGACTCTTCTGTAAGGCGATTCTCCGCGCAGTATGTCCGTAAATCAAAATTACTCACAAGAGATAAAGCATATGAGTTGCTAAAGGATACCGATCCTGGAGTAAGGAAAGAAGGATTATTACAACTAATTGAATTGGATGAAGATATTGATATGGGTTTTATTAAGAAATTATTTCCAGAGCCAAAGGAAAAAAGACAAGGGTTGCTTGGATATGCATTTATGGACGTGAAGGCAGAAGAATTTATTCCTATTCTATTAAGAAAGCGTGATCCTCAGCAGCTTTTGGATCAGCTTGATTTCTACAAGCTTAACGATGAAGAAGTATACAGAATTTTAGCTGAGGATCACTTTAGCCTTATAGAATCCAGAATAAGATCTGATCTAGATGATGCTTTCGAATCTTTCAAAAAAGATTCTGGGGCACATCTTAGAGAAAAATATGGAGACATAGAAGGGATATATCAGCCTGAAGCAATTGAATATATTAGAGATACGTTTATAGCTGCTGCTATGGATGGGTTGGCAGTGAATGGTCAACATGAGGATATTAAATACGCTAGAAAATACCTTGGAAATACAAAATATAATATGGCTGATAAAGGCGCTATAAATTTACTGGTCAGGTTTGGTGATTCATCGGATGTAGAAAGACTTATTGAAGCTGCAATTGAAAATTACGGGAATATGCAAAGAAAAGCAGTGGAAACGGCATATAATTTATCTGACAAGAAAGATGATTTATTAAACAGGTTAATCAATCATGATGATTCATTTATTGCAAAAATAGCCATCCAAATTCTTTCTAGGTGTGAGTCAGGTAAGATTATTGATTTTGCAAAAAGTCTTCTTCAATCAAAGACAGATCAAAGACGTGAGCAGGCAGTAGCGATTCTCGCAAATCAATTTAATCCGGAGGAGTTGGAGAGTCTTCTAACTGATTATATTTCTCAGGGATCATATTATTATAATGTCGTGACATGGTTTGATAGATGTCTTTACTCAAAAGGCTCCTATCTTAGTTTTTACAAATCAAAACTATCTGGCATGATTAATGAAAACTGAGAAAACTTATAACAATTCCATGCATTAGAATGCGTGACAGAGCCCCTGAGCATGGTCGTTCGCCTTAATAAAATTGAAGAGAAATAATAAGCTATGGATCGTGATCCCCCTCTGAATGTAAAGAGAATTTTACGCCAAGAAGTTAACTATGGGTGCCCTGTGCCGAATTGCGGGAGTCCTTTCTTAAGTTGGCACCATTTTGACCCCCCCTGGTCAGTCAAAGAACACCACAATCCTGAAGGCATGATTGCCCTTTGCACACAATGCCACCCGATGGCAGATTCCGGTGCTTTTTCTTCTGCTCAGCTAAGAAGCTTCAAACAAACTCCAAACCCTATAGAATTCGTAAAAACGAAATTCCCCTGGATGCCCGAGAATTGTATTATTCGCCTTGGCGGCTGTTATGCTCCAGATTGGTGCAGAATTTCTATCTCTAGTGAGTCAATATTAGAAATTAGAAAAGATGACGTTGGATTAACAACTGTTAACTTCGTCCTTAAGAATGAAAACAATGAAATTCTTGCTACAATGCATGAAAATGTCTTTTCCGCCTTTCCTGACGCTATCCATGATCTTGCAATTTCCGCTTCTGCTAATCGAATAAAAATCTGGTCAGAAGAACGTCGTATTGGTCTTGAATTTTATTATTCTCGTAGGTCACCCAGCGAAATCGAGGAATATGTCCAAAAAGATACTCCTGTTATGCCTGATTTTGTGGGTCAGCCAGTCCCAATTGAGAACTTAGAACAGTTTTACATTGAACTCTCAAAAATACAGGAGTTTATGCCTGAGATTGCGGCAATAGGATACAGAAGAAATGACCCTGTCGGTACTGCAGTAAGATGGCATGTGGCGCATCATATTGGTGAGGATGGTAAAATTCCTTTACTTGATTTTATCTCTTGTCGTTTTTGTCATGGGGGAAAATGTATCGAACTAAGAAATGGAAAACTTGGCGGATTAGAATTTTGTGGGGGAAATACCTTTAGTTTCTAAACATTCATTAAGGATGGCGAACCAGCGGCTGAAGTAGGACTGGCAAATCCGCTGCGCTCCTTTGCCAGCCTCTTAGCCACGGCGTTAGGCAGTGACCGAATCTATTCACACCCGTAAGGAGATTTTCTGCATTGGATATTCCACGGATCTTCAACATCACCGAAAGTGCTCACCGCATCCATAACCCGTTCACACCCGAAAAGCTCGCCACTCTCGGCGCGGCGCTGCGTCTGGAAACGGGAACCCGAGTGCTCGACCTCGGCAGCGGTTCGGGGGAGATGCTGTGCACCTGGGCACGCGATTACGGAGTCATCGGCACCGGCATCGACATGAGCCAGTTGTTCACCGAGCAAGCGAAACTCCGCGCTGAAAAACTCGGTGTCGCCGATCAAGTCAAGTTCATCCATGGCGATGCTGCCGGCTTCGTCTCTGACGAGAAGGCCGGTGTGGCAGCCTGTCTCGGTGCCACGTGGATCGCTGGGGGAGTCGTCGGCACCATCGAGCTTCTGGCGCAGAGCCTCCGCCCCGGAGGGATCATCCTCATCGGCGAACCCTACTGGCGGCAGTTACCGCCGACGGAAGATGTTGCCAGGGGGTGTCTTGCCGGCTCAATCTCCGACTTTCTCCTGCTTCCAGAACTTCTCGCGTCTTTCGGCCACCTCGGCTACGACGTCGTGGAAATGGTTTTGGCAGACCAAGACAGCTGGGACAGATACGAGGCGGCCAAGTGGCTCACCATGCGCCGATGGCTTGAAGCCAATCCCGACGACGAGTTCGCGAAAGATGTTCGAGCCAAACTAACCTCGGAACCCGAGCGCTACGCCGCTTACACGCGTGAATACCTGGGCTGGGGCGTGTTCGCGCTGATGACGCGGTGATGCGTTGGCAGATGAAAAGACAAAATGAAGAAGCCTAATCGGGTAGCCAGGGGGTTTTAGCCCCCAGCCCCCACACCACCTGGCATGCGGGTCCGCACCAGGCGGTTCATGAAGCCTATCGGGCCGTAGCCGGACAGTAGATGTTCACCTACGAGTCTGGTGTTGATCCGGGTCGGGTACTTCAATGACGCGCCCCATGTCCACTCCTCCGGTCGGATTCATCGTGTCATGAAAGCTCATTGCTACTCCTTCCCTGCTTCATGTTCGGCCCTTCGGCGGTTCACGCCTGCTATGGCCTCTGCTGACTTCTGCTCAATCACCCCATGGGTTACCCCTTGGGACGCTTCCTGGGCTGCCTTAGGGTACGGTGGCTTATCCATTCCTTTCGAAATGGGCCTCAGTCCGGCTCCCGTAGCAAACCAAGGACGCTCGTTGAGCAGATCTCCCCGGATAAGGACGTGGACTTTCGCTACACAACCGCGGCATTTACCATATCTCCCGAACCCGGGGCTTCGTCATGTGGTGCTGACTTGCCCGGAGACTTGGCCTTGTATGCCGTTTACTCGCCACGTCCTGTGGCTCGCCCTTCGGGCCAGCAAAGCTGTTCAAAATCGTTCATCCTGACGATTTTGTCTGTTCGTCGGCTCATAGCTTTGCGCTCCGGGTTACCGCTCCCTACGGTCGCTCTCGCCGTTGGCTCGTGGTCTCCGCTGCGCTTCGAACCCTTCAGACGGTCTCTCACGATTCCGCCCTTGCCTTCGGCTAGTACTTCTGCTAACGTATCACTACGTGGGCAGGGTTCACGTACAGGGGGTTTTCACCCCATAAGTTCACGCCCATGCCGGGCGTACACCTCGCGTTTCACCCGACCCACTACGGCTTCGCCGAGTGGGCCGGTGAACTATTCGTTGGGCTTCATAAAGGAGGAGGATGCCATGATCCGTATCGTACGTCCGAACCTGGGGAAACCCTTGATATTAGAGCCCGGAGAACTGGAGCGTTTTGAAATCACCATCGCGTACATAAAAGACTGGCACGAGGGCAAAGAGGAGAAAGAAGAAGAAGTGTCCTACCCTTCCATACCTCAGATCCTGGCACTCTTGAGAAATGACCCCCCGATAATCAGCCGGGGTACGGTTACCATGCCGTTGACGGTATACCGGGTTTATGGGTATTTCCGGCATCCATCATACAAAGATGATTATGGGAAGGTTATCCATGCGCAAACCAACCAGCATCAGCAATACCGAAACGGGTTCCGGTGGGAAGCGCGAGTGGAAGTCGGAATTAATAAGGATTCCTCCAAGAAGCTCAAAGACACATTCGGCTGGCCCAACCTTTTTCATGTGAATTGGCAGGGCCGGAAGAATTATCACGCGGTGTATGTGCACGAAACGTTGAAAACGTCGGACAAGTTTACCATCCTCCATATCACCGATACGCATATCTCGAAAAGAAATGATCTGATCCCCGGGATCTTGTGCGAGGTCCGCAATCTTACGGAATCCCAGGAACTGAAAGACCGGTATATCAATCCCAACGATAATCTGCGCGCTTTTATCAGAGAGGCCAATCAGCGACTGGCAAACGAGAGTGTGATTGTTGTTCTCACGGGCGATATCGTTGATTACTATTTTGACGGATACTGGGATGGCCGTTATGTCTGCGGGCAGCAAGGTTTCGCCCCGGACCGGCGAAAAGCTGCGGCGGGCTCGGCATGGAATTCGAACGTGGAACAATTTCATGAGATCATCACCGGCCGGGATCACAAGGGTGAAGCCCTCAGATGTCCGCTTTTCACCATCCTGGGCAATCATGATTATCGTTCGAACGAAGTGCTCCTCGATTGGAACTGCAAGCTTTCTCTCTTCGACAAAGAGCTCTATAAACGCGACGAATATGGTTCATTCGGTCTGCTGGAAAAGGAGGGAAATGAATACGACTTTTGGGCCTTCCCCCGCAAAGCCGGCAAGCATGAGCTCATCGCTTCGCGGAAAACCTTCAAGGAGTTCAGGACGAACGAGTGGAAAGCTTCCCTGGACCAAGACTATTCATACTGGTTAATAAAACCACGATCATGGATTCTTTCGCAATATCTCTGCACGGTTAATTATGATCTGGATTTTACTTTTCAGATGGGAAACACCAGCATCCTATGCCTGAATACCGCGCATGATCAGTTTCCAAAGCAGGAGGACCTCGTATACGATGAGTTGGACCTGAAGGATTTCCCTGACTGGTTTCATGATTTTGTTAAGGGAGGTCCGCATAGCCGTGGAATCACTCAAGAACACCTGAACTTGTTAGCACAGGCAATGAACCCGCAAAAGGAACAACTGATCTTCATTTTCACGCACGCGCCATTGATCAGTCTGCCAAGGTATATGGGAGAATATGATGCTTTCGATCTCTACCGTGAATCCGTGCGGAAAAATGAATTAAGACCTCGCATGCCTGTATTGACGCAGAATTGGAGTCGTCTCTGCAGCCACCTGCAATCAGTGCTGAGCATACCTGATTATGAAGAAAACAAGGCAGAGCCGGAACTTGGCGGGAAAAATGCGATTATCAAGGCTATAGAATCCAAGGGGTTTCCCGTCCATAATACGGAGTATTTCAAACACAGCGCTCGGGACCCTTACCTGAACTTCAGTTGCGCGGATGGCCGGCATACCGCCTTGTTAAAGAGCATCACACACGAAATCGGGAAGCAAACGAACCAGCCGGTTCTCTTCTTTTCCGGTCACACACACAATGCGCATGAACTTCGGGTAGGTCAGAAGAAAGACGGGGCGACTTGCTTTTTCACGAATGAGTACTCCAAAAGTATTTTTGTACCGGTCAATATTGATGATGGAATCAATGCCGCCGAACTTCTTTCGCTTGGCGCTAGATATGAGTGGCTGAAGCAAAACAGCCCGTTGCTGATGACCTCAGGGGCTATAAAGAATCGGGAGCCGCAATATCGTGAGATTGTGGTTCGTGGTCAAATCCCGACCAGCTTGACCATGAAGAGCATCGGCTTTGAAAACGTCCGGAAAACCGGAAATTATATTCCTGGATGCCGCATCATTGCGCTGGCCGCACAGAATGGTCAGTATCTGGGCAATCCAGGCGGTTATGAAATCACGGCAACGTGCGGCAAGACCGACCCGTGGAGAAATATGGAGTTGATTCACATGGAATCCGGCAAGGTGGCAATCCGCGCCGCCTATATCAACCGGTATGTCCGCGTGAAAAATAATGGTCTCCTGGATGCGGGCCTGAACAAGATTGACCCTTCTGCAACATTCACCCTCATTGGCGTTGGAGAAAATAATGTGGCGCTACGCGCCAATAATGGAAAGTATGTCTGCGCGGAGGGTGGCGGGGGCGGTTCCCTTGTTGCAAACCGAACCGCAATCGGTCCCTGGGAGACATTTACCCTTATCGAGGGGGAAACATCCGGCCAGATCGTACTAGAATCATTCAACTTTCCTAGTTATTTCATACGCCATAAAAATTATCTGGGTGAGATAGCAAAAATACAGACCGCCGCTGAACGGCGCGATGCAACATTCAGGATCGCTCCGGGGCTGACCTCTCCCGCACATCCGTATGAACGATACTTCTCGCTTCAATCGGTAAATTACCCCGGCCATTATCTGCGCCACGAAAATTTCATCTTCAGACTGAGTCCATATGTCGATACGGACCTGTTCAGAAAAGACGCCAGCTTCAAAATGATTCCCGTCTGGAACGAGGGTGTTCTTTACTCGTTTGAATCTGTCAACTTCCCTGGTTTTTATATCAGGCACCAGAATTTCAAACTGTGCCTTGCACGCGGTGAAAACGATCTCTTCAGGAAGGATTCCTCGTTCAAAATCAGCAGGCCGGGATGGGGGTAGGCAGATAACCGGGGTAGCCTCGCAGGCGCCAACGTAAGGGTATCCAAGCAATGCGCGGGGGGATATGGGGTCAAATCTATTTTCTTGAATTGCATAGGAGAGTAACAGGAGGCATGGCACGACCACTTCGAATCCAATATTCCGAAGCAGTTTACCACTGAGCTGTCAGCGGCCCAGTGAAAATGCAGGAAAATGGGCGCGTTAAAGATGCATCCCGGCAGGTGGCCGATGTCTGGAGCCGAGTGGGCAATAGGGACATCCATAAAATCATAAAAATTGCCCAACAACCGCATTAACCCGGACTGGCAAATTCGCTGCGCTCCATTACCAGCCGGTTATGCGGCGCGTTCGATGAAAAAGGAGAAAATCATGAATAATAATGCACCCGGAAAAAATTTAGTTAACGAGATACCTTCTGAAATCAAAGGATGGAATTGGGGAGCATTTCTATCCACATGGATTTGGGGGATAGGAAATAATTCATATCTCCCTTTCCTTGTCTTTGTGCCTTTTTGTACCATTTTCATGCCATTTGTCTGTGGGGCGAAAGGAAATCAGTGGGCATGGCACAATAAGAAATGGGAAAGCATTGAACATTTTAAGAAAGTGCAAAGACGATGGTCAATTGCTGGGCTTGTCATGTTTTCTTGTACCCTTATTTTGTTCATTTTTGTTGCAACATATCAGTTCGAGAGTTCAGAAACCATAAGTTTGCCTTTTGAAAAAAAGATCCAATCGAACCAGAAAACTCAAGAGAATCTATTGCCCGCGTGATAAGGTCTTAACCTCACGGTTAATGCGCTTTGCCATTTTGTGTATCAGCACACCCCGCACCGCTTGCATATTCCCACCTGGCAGGGGATGGTCTTTTCCGCCTTGAGGGCCTTCTGGTATTCCTCCCACAGGTAGGGGGCTACCAGGATGCCTACCGCGCCGGCGCCCCGCCGGAATGGATCGAGGAACTGAAGAGTAAGTGAGCAAAAATGCCTTAAAGTTATAAAGCAATGGACAACCCTTCTTCTCTTCAGAGATTCAGTGCGAATGCGATGGCACGTCCAGCTTCAATCATCTTGTTTGCCGGGAGAGTTGTGATGAGTGAGCCTATCTTGCCTTTCGATACAGTTTGGATATGATCACAGTTCACGACACAATCGTGAGGCAGCCCGTCTTGCCGAGAAAGAAAGACCTCGCTTGGGATGTCCCTGATGGTGGTAGTAATAGGCGCTATGGTGACTTCACCGAGATAGTCAAGAATGGAATCTCGCGTCAGTATGAGCACGGGACGCTTTTTATCAGGATGGAGGAACTTGTACCAGCGAACTTCTCCCCGTTTCATTCACCCCCCCACGCCTGCTCATCTTCCCACACGCTGAACTCGCCCTTCTTGACGGGTTGCGCCTTGTATCCCCGGCGGTGCTTCTGCTCGAGCCTTGCTACACTGTAGCGCGTGAGCGCATCACGCAACGCATCCCTGGTAAAAGCCGATCGTGATGTGTGAAGCCGTTTCGCAGCACGGTCTACCGCCTCTACCAGATCGTCATCGAGTGTCATCTGCACAGTTCTCATAGTAACTATCGGCCCTCCCTGTATGTGGATTACCATAGCTATGGTAATCCACATAAATAACCATGTCAAGAAAATCTTTAACGTCTTAACCTCACGGTTAATGCACTTTGCCTTTTTGTGTATTAGCAGACCCCGCACCGCTTACACTTCCCCACCTGACAGGGGATGGTCTTTTCCGCCTTGAGGGCCTTCTGGTATTCTTCCCACAGGTAGTCTTTATTTATGCCGTGGCCGATGAAATCCCAGGGGAAGAGTTCATCCCGATCCCGCTCGCGGGAGACAAAGAAATCAGGGTTTAAGTCCACCTCTTTATAGGCCTTCTTCCAACTACCTGTCTTTAGCGCCGCTTCCAGGAAAGACCCGACCCGGCGATCTCCTCTGGCCAGGAGGGCCTGTACGTAAGCCCACTTCGGCACGTCGAAGGTGGTTCGGACGTTACCCTCATGGCGTAATCCATTCTTAATAATCTTGGCTTTGTCCTGCAGCGACTCCAGATCATCCATGGCCACCCACTGGAAGGGCGTCCAGGGTTTGGGTACGAAGCAGTTAACACTGAGCGTTATGGTACCCATGCGCCTTTTATCCCGACATATTTTAAGGATATGATGTTTTATCTTTTTCGTCAGGTGGACGATGGCCTCCACATCTTCTCTTTCTTCCGTAGGCAGGCCGATCATAAAATAGAGCTTGAGATTGAGGATATCCCACTGAGCCAATCTCTCGGTTGCCTCCACTATGGTTTTTTCATCCAGTCCCTTATTAATTACCCGCCGCAGGCGTTCTGATCCGGCATCCGGCGCTATGGTGACTGTCTTCAATCCGGCGGTCTTCAGGGTGGCCAGGAGTTCCGGGGTCAGGCAGTCCGCCCGCAGAGACGAAAACGAAACCTCCTTACCGTGCGCGATGAGATGCTTGCAGATACGCTCTATGGCCTCAGCATCGGCAATCTCTACCCCTACCAGACCCACCTTCTCAATATCCCCGGCCCCGGCAGTTACCCTATTTATGACTTCTTCCGGCCAGGGCCGGGGCGGACGATAGATAAACCCCGCCGCGCAGAAACGACATCCTCTCGAACATCCGCTCCCTATCTCAATGAGAAATTTGTCTCCAAATTCGGTGTTGGGGGTAAGGACAATAGTGTGTCTTTCGGCGGCCTTCCCTGTAGGGACACTCATCCTTTTTACTGTCTGCGGCAGTCCTTCAGCCGGCGCAAAGGATTTTAACCGTCCCTTTTTATCGTAGCCCGGCTGATAAAATTGCGGGACATAGAGGCCGTCAAAGCGGGAGGCCAGTTCCCGGAGGGCCTTCCGGCGATCCTGTCCGAAAAACTGCTTTTCTATCAACAGATCGAGAAAAGGCTGGATGGTCTCTTCCCCCTCGCCCAGTAAAAAGCAGTCTATATATCCGGCCAACGGCTCCGGATTGAGGAAGGTTGCTACCCCCCCGGCCATGACCAGGGGATGTTTATCGCTGCGATCTTCTGTCCGTATGGGGATACCCGCGGCCTGGAGGATCTTGAGGACATTTAGATAATCGTTCTCAAAAGAGATGGAAAATGCCAGGACCTTAAAATCGGCCAGGGGCCGGTGGGACTCTATGGAAACAGGAGACTCGCCCTCCTCCGGCAGGAAGATGCGTTCACAAACCACGTACGGATTCCGATTAAAAAGGGCATAAACAACCTGATAGCCCAGGCTGGACATGCCCACATGGTAATGGTTGGGATAAATGAGGGCTACGGGTAATTTACCGTGCCATTTCTTCCTGATTACTCCCTTTTCGGCGGCGAGAAGTTCCTTGCTTAAAACCTGCTTTTTGTACAATAATCTCCTTCAAGAGGTTCAAGGTTCACAGTTCAAAGTTCAGGGTTCAAAGTTCAGGGTTAAAAAACCGTGAACGTGGAACCCGGAACCGTGAACTTCTTTGGTTGCGACTATGGCGCGCCGTGTTCTCTGTGGCAATCGTCAAAATCAGTCTGCCTGCCGGCGCAAAAATGTCGGCACATCCAGTTCTTCTTCATCCATGGCCGCGGCATCGGAGAAACTACGTTTTCGCTGTAAGTTAGTATTTCCGGGCAGTATGGCCCTGGGCTGAAAACGCTCCACGGTCTGGCCTTCCGGAGACGAAGACGGTCCTCTGCTCCCGAGCCAAGGCCGGGCCGGAGCATCCTGTTTTCTGGGCTGAAGCCGCGGCAGAACGGTCTGAGGCGGGGATGCCTCCTTCTCGCTTTCTTCCTCTGTATGGATGCCGGTGGCGATGACCGTGACGCGGAGTTCATCCCCAAGGGCATCATCCAGAACCGAACCGAAGATGATATTGGCATCTTCATGCGCCTCTTTCTGGATAAGGGAAGAGGCGGCATATACCTCATCCATGGTCAGACTCTGGTTACAGGAGATGTTGATCAAGACTCCACGCGCTCCGCTTATGGATATATCTTCCAGGAGGGGGCTGGAAATAGCCTTCTGCGCGGCCTCAATGGCCCGGTTTTCGCCGGAGGCAATGCCGGTGCCCATGAGGGCCAGGCCCATTTCCGACATAATGGTTCTGACATCGGCAAAATCCACATTGATGAGACCGGGCACGGTAATTACATCTGAGATTCCCCTTACGGCATAAAGAAGCACATCGTCGGCCTTTTTCAGCATGTCGAGGAAAGTAGCATTCTTTTCTGCAAGGCTCAGGAGGCGGTCATTAGGGATAGTGATGAGGGTATCCACATGTTTTTTTAATTCGCGAATGCCGTCTTCGGCCTGCCGCATGCGTTTTTTTCCCTCAAAATGAAATGGCTTGGTAACTACAGCTACGGTGAGGGCGCCCAGCTCCTTACCGATCTGGGCCACAATCGGCGCGCCGCCGGTGCCGGTCCCGCCGCCCATACCGGCGGTAACAAAGACCATGTCACTGCCGGCCAGGGCTTCGCGTATCTTGTCTATACTCTCCAGGGCGGCCTGGCGGCCCTTGTCCGGATCGGCCCCGGCCCCCAGCCCCCGGGTTACTTCTGTGCCAAGCTGGATCTTAATGTCTGCGCTGGCCACCTCCAGGGCCTGGGCGTCTGTGTTGGCGGCCACAAAACAAACGCCCTTTAAGTCGGACCTGATCATATTTCTGACCGCGTTTGTGCCGCCGCCGCCAATGCCGAAGACCTTGATTTTCGCCGCATAATCATCTTCTGCAAACGTAAAGAGCATAACTCCCTACCCCCTTATATATGAATACTATAATATCTTATCTTTGAACCATCTTTTCATCCGGTTTGTGACCCGGTTAAAGATATGCTCGTCCCGGATGCGGAATTTTCTTTCCGGTTCATTATTGAGTCCGTATATGAGAAGACCCACAGCCGTTGCATACATGGGACTGTTTATTACATCCACCAGCCCGGTAACGCCCTTGGGATAACCGACGCGTGTCGGTAAGTTGAAGATCTGTTCGGCCATCTCCGGTATGCCTTCCAGCAAGGCTGAGCCGCCGGTAACTATCAGACCCGCGGCAACAAGCTCCTTAAAACCGGAACGAATTATCTCCTGATCAATCAGGCTAAAAACTTCTTCCACCCGCGGCTCCAGTATCTCACTCAATATATACCGCGAGACGATGCGCGGTTTCCTGCCGCCTACGCTGGGGACTTCGATAGTCTGATCTTTCTGGATCATGGTATTCAGACAACAACCGTGCCTGACCTTGATTTTTTCCGCCTCGGCCATGGGTGTGCGCAGGCCCACAGCAATATCATTGGTCAGGTTGTTGCCGCCCAGACCCAGTACCGAGGTGTGCCTTATACTGCCGCCGGTAAAAACAGCTAAATCGGTGGTGCCGCCGCCAAAATCGATCAGCGCCACCCCCAGGTCTTTTTCTTCATTGCTCAAGACTGCTTCCGCCGAGGCCAGAGACTCCAGCACTATATCGCAGACATCCAGTCCGGCCCGGTTGCAACACTTTATTATGTTGTGCGCCGAGGTAACGGCCCCGGTTATAATGTGCACCTTGGCCTCCAGGCGGACACCGGTCATGCCTAAGGGGTCAAGTATGCCGTCCTGATCATCTACGATATATTCCTGCGGCAGGATGTGGATGACCTCACGGTCCATTGGTATAGCTACGGCCCGGGCCGCGTCGATCACCCGGTCTATATCATTCTGCCCAACCTCACGCCCTTTGATGGCAATCACGCCGTGGCTGTTAAACCCTTTGATGTGGCTGCCGGCGATACCGGCATAGACGGACTTTATCTCACAGCCCGCCATTAATTCTGCTTCTTCTATGGCCTTCTGGATAGAGTTGACGGTGCTTTCAATGTTAACCACCACACCCTTGCGCAGGCCGATAGACGGATGGGAGCCGACTCCCACGATCTTTATCGTATTTTCATTTACTTCTCCTACTACCGCACAGATCTTGGTCGTGCCGATATCCAAGCCGACAATGATATCCCCTTGATCTTTATCCATAATTAAATTCCCCTAGGATAGGTTGATGGTCTTTCGGATCATAATTTTTCCATTATAATACTCGCAATCCACATAGCTGACCGAATTATAGGCCTCTTTCAAATAAAGGTCGTAAAGGACCATTTCCAGTCGCCTGAATTTTTTTGCCATATCTCCCATCCCCATTCTTATGGGAAAGCGACCGTCTACTGTATGTAGAACCAGGCCCATCCTGGGGTCTATGTGGATTTCGGAGATATTTCTGGCCGGCAGCACATCTTCAACGTTCTTTTGGGCATAGAGAAGCGGCAAAAGCTCCCGCAGATGCCCGACCTTTTCCGAATCAGAGAGCAGCTCTCCCTTCTTTAAGCCGGTTATAATCGGATAATCCATATTCTCAGCCAGATTTGTCCGTGCGATTATTACGCCCTCTTTATCAACGTAATAAAGCCCGTTATCCTGCAGCAGCGCTACCGGCTGTTTTTCCACGATGCGGATATAAAGGCGGTCGGGCAGTTCCTTGCGCACGATGGCCTGTTTGACCCAAGGGTGCGTCTCCAGTGTCCGGCCGATTTTGTCCGCATCAATAGCCAGTATATTGCTGTGTATATCCACATTGGCCAGATTACGTATCTCTTCCTTGGAAATGCGCTGGCACCCGGTAATGTGCACTGAATTAATACGAAAGAGGCTGGATTGATACACCCAGCGGCAGCAAGTCCTTGTCAAAAAGATGCCGCCCGCGGACAAAGACAGCAGCAGCGCCAACCCAAGCAATAAGATTATGCGCCTTTTACGGCGGCTGTCCGCCCTTTGAGGCATCCTTTTATAGCTACGCACCAATGATCTCTACCTCTGGCTCCAATTTTACTCCAAAGCGGGCCTGGACCTGATCGCGAACCAGGCCCAGCAGGCCGAGGATGTCCGAGGCCGTGGCCCCGCCGGTATTGACTATGAAATTGGCGTGCTTCCGTGATACCAAGGCCCCTCCACAACGCATACCCTTTAATCCGGCCATCTCAATCAATTTACCGGCGGCCAGGCCGGCCGGGTTTTTAAAAATAGAGCCGGCGCTGGGCTGACGAAGGGGCTGGGTGGCGCGTTTACGCGCCAAGTTGGAGGTAACTATATCCTGAACCTGCCCGGGATTGCTCCTCTCCAGGCAAAAGGTGCCGGAAAGGATGGCGCCCCCCTTAGGGGCTAAAAGAGTGCGATAGCCAAAGGAGAGCCGGCTCCTCTCCCATCGCCCGACCTTTCCTTCCTCATCCAGGACGCTGATCTCTTGCAAACAGTCTTTTATCTCACCGCCCCAGGAGCCTGCGTTCATGGATATGGCTCCACCTGTTGAGCCGGGGATACCGGCAGCAAACTCCAGGCCGGAAAATCCGGCCTTGGCCGTAAACCGAACCAGTTGCGGGAGATAAACCCCTCCCTCCACGGTAACCAAAACGGTGGGCCTGTCTTTTAAGTCCGTGACCGTCATCTTTTTGAATCCCATCTTCAGGGAAATAACTACACCGTTAAATCCACGGTCTTTAACTACCAGGTTTGTCCCCCGGCCGATAACAAAACAAGGTACGCTTTCCTGGCGCGCAAAGGTCAGGATTTGCCCCAGGGCGTTGAGACTGCGGGGCATGACCACGGCGCCGGCCGGGCCGCCCACTTTAAGGGACGTCCAGCGCGCCAACGGCTCATCAAACAATACCGCGCCGTCACATAACTTCTCTAATTGCTTTTTTACCCTTTTGTTCATTTTCCAAGCCGCGTCAGCAGCTCTTCTCCTACCTGCCAGATATTGCCGGCTCCCAGGGTCAAGACCACATCCCCGGGACGGACTATCGCCTCGAGATGAGAGGCTATAGCCGCTCTGTCCGGTATAAATTGCACGTCCTTATGCCCCTGCCGGCGGATACTCTCACACAGATCTTTTGCCTCCACACCCGGGATCGGCTTCTCGCCGGCCGCATAAATCTCGGTCAGTATGAGCATGTCTGTCTGGTAAAAGGCCTTCACAAAATCCTCGAAAAGGGCCTGCGTCCGCGTGTAACGGTGAGGCTGGAAAATGACGATGAGCCGCTTCTCTTCCCAGCATTGTCGCATCGCGGTAAGGGTGGCCTTGATTTCCGTGGGATGATGACCGTAATCATCTACGAAGATAATGCCGCTCACTTCCCCTTTGATCTGAAAACGTCGCTGGACGCCGCTGAATTGTTGCAGGGCGGTCTGTATGTCGGCGAATGGTATATCGAGTTCCAGACCGCAGGCCACCGCCGCCAGGGAATTATATACGTTATGTATGCCGGGGATGTTCAGGTTGATCTCTCCAAGTTCCTGCCCCAGATGATAAGCAATGTAGCGTCCTCCCAACCCTGACCAGCGGACATCCCGCGCCTGAAAATCAGCCTGAGCGCTGAGGCCATAGGTAGCATAGCGTTTTTTAATATAGGGGATCAAAGATGGGATATGGTTATCGTCCAGGCAGACGATGGCTATCCCATAAAAAGGCACTTTATTTATAAATTCGAGGAAGGTAGTCTTAATGCACTCCAGGTTGCCGTAGTAGTCGAGGTGTTCGACATCGACATTGGTTACCACCACAATGCTTGGGGAAAGATGCATGAAGGAACCGTCGCTCTCATCGGCCTCGGCCACCAGAAATTTGCCCTGTCCCAGCTTGGCGTTGCTTCCCAGGCTGTTGAGCTTGCCGCCGATAACCACCGTGGGATCAAGACCGCCCTGAGCCAGTACCGTGGCTACCATGGAAGTGGTGGTGGTCTTGCCGTGTGCGCCGGCTACGGCAATGCCGTACTTCAGACGCATCAACTCCGCCAGCATCTCCGCCCGCGGGATGACCGGGATCATAGCCTCCCGGGCATACTGTACCTCAGGGTTATCCCTGGTTACGGCTGAAGAAGTAACCAGGACAGCGGCCCCATGCACATTTTGGGGATCATGTCCTTTATGTACGGTACAACCCAGTCTGCTGAGGCGGCGGGTAATGTCCGTCTCGGCCAGGTCGGAGCCGCTGACCTTATAGCCAAGGTTGATTAGAACCTCGGCTATGCCGCTCATGCCGATGCCGCCTATGCCTACAAAATGTACATGTTGACCGGTCTTATACATTTACTAGCCACCTATCATCTTAAGACACTCTTCCGCAATAAGCGCAGCGGCGTTTGACTTGCCCAGCGCCAACGACCGGCCGGCCATATTCTTAAGGGCGCTCTGATCTTCATACAGCGATTTAATCTCCCCGGCCAGAATATCCGGCCTGAGGTCGGCCTGTAGAAATACCTTGGCGGCGCCGGCCCTTTCCAGACAGCGGGCATTTACCTCCTGATGGTTATTGGCCGCATAAGGATAAGGGATTAACAGGGCAGGCCTCCCGATAGCGGTCAATTCAGCCAGAGTACCGGCCCCGGCCCTGCATACCACAACGCTTGCCCGGCCATAGGCCCATCCCATGTCATTAATAAATGCGGAGACCGTGGCCTCAAACCCGGCCTGCTGATAAGCATCCCTCACCCAGACCTCGTCTTTCTCGCCGGTCTGGTGAATAAAGTAAAGTCGTTCCTTCAGGTCATTCAGACCGGCCAGGGCAGCAGTTATAATCTCATTTATGCGGTGTGCGCCCTGACTGCCGCCCAGGATAAGGACGGTGAACCGGCCGTTCACCCCCTTATTTTTGCCGACTGAGTCCAGTAAATCTTTCCGTACCGGGTTCCCGGTAAGCATGCCCTTTCGGCCGGGGAAATAATCTCCGCTTTCCGGATAAGAGATAAATACCCGGTCTGCGATACGACCTAAGATACGGTTAGTCAGACCCGGGATGGAGTTCTGTTCCTGTATCGCGGTCTTTATTCCCATAAGCCAACCTCCAAGGGTTACCGGCCCGGAGACATAACCGCCGACGCCCAGGATTAAATGAGGCCGGAAGTCTCTCAAAATAGCCAGTGTCTGTAATATCGCTAGAGGGACCATGGCCAGGGCCCGAACCGTACCAACCACGCCACGCCCCTTGATACCCTCGGCCCGTATCGTCTTGAACGAAAATCCGTACCTGCGCAGGGCCTCTACGTTTATTTTCCTGTCCGTGCCTACAAACAGGATGCTCACGTCTCCTTTGCTCATCAGTTCCCTGGCCACGGCAATCCCCGGGAAAAGATGCCCGCCGGTTCCACCCCCGGCTACAATGATGCGTATTCTCTTTGCTTCATACATGTCAAGCGTTCGAACGTTCGAACGGATCTATCATATCGCGGCGGCCTGCTGTTTTGGCAAGCTCCGGGCTGCTTCCTGAAAAATATCTCCCCTCTCCGCATAACTACGAAACATATCAAAACTCGCGCAGGCCGGGGAGAGGAGGACCACATCTCCCGACGCAGACTCCGCATAGGCCAGGCGCACGGCCTCCGGCAGCGTCCCGGCCTCCATAGTCCGGGTCAGATGTCCCAGGGCCCGGCGTATCTTTTCTCCGGCCTCGCCGATAAGGATAAGCGCCTTCACTTTATTGCGCACCATATCTTCCAATACCGCATAACTGCCGCCCTTGTCCCGGCCGCCGGCAATCAGTATGACCGGCCGGTCGAACCCGGCCAGGGACTTGACCACCGAACCCACATTGGTCCCCTTGGAATCATCATAAAAGCTTACGCCGCCAATCTCACAGACAAATTCCGTACGGTGATGCAGACCCTCAAACACCTCCAGGGCCTCCTGTATGGCGGATGGCGTACAGCCGCACACCCGGGCCGCAAGGACGGCGGCCATGATGTTTTCCAGGTTATGCTCGCCCGTCAGTTTGATCTTCTCTAATGAATATGTCTCCCCCGCTTCCTGATCCAGGCGGCAGGTCAGCCTGTTCCCCTCCGGGTAGGCCCCTTTGCCGTGCGGCTTATGGCTGAAGGTGAGTATGCGGGAGGGTATTTTACTTACGTACTGCGTCACCACAGGATCATCATCGTTAATAATGGCAAAGTCGCCGGCTGTCTGGTTGGCAAAAATCCTGAACTTGGAGAGGACATAGGCATTAAAAGATGGATAACGATCCAGGTGATCCTCGGTTATGTTCAAAAGGAGCCCCAGCCAGGGTCGAAAGAATTCGGTAGTATCCAGCTGAAAACTGCTTATCTCTGCCACCACAAAATCCCTGTCCTGTTTCTGCCCCGCATAGCCGATCAAGGGACGGCCGATGTTGCCGCCCACGAATATCTTTTTACCCGCATGCGCCAGGATGTGCCCGATTAATTCCGTAGTCGTGCTCTTGCCGTTAGTGCCGGTTACCGCGATGACAGGCGTATCTATAAAACGGGCGGCCAGCTCTATCTCCCCGATGACCGGAATACCGGCGCGCCTTGCCGCCTGAAGGGGCCCAATCTCCAGAGGCACCCCCGGGCTGACCACGATCAACCCGGCCGCAAGGAAGGTCTTTATGTTATGTCCACCGGCCTCCAAAGGAATCCTGTTCTCTTCAATCCAGGCCAGCTTATCTGCAGGGATATCCTTAAGGGCCGCCGATTCGGATACGGAGACCTTAGCGCCGCGCTCCAGCAAAAACGCAGCAGATTCCTTACCGCTTGCGCCCAGCCCTACTACCAAGACCTTTTTGTCTTTCAAGTCCATACCCGATGTATCCTCTGTTTACCTAAGCTTCAGGGTGCTCATGGCTACCAATCCCAGAAGAATAGCAATAATCCAGAAGCGCACGATGACCTTGGGCTCCGGCCATCCTTTAAGCTCAAAGTGGTGGTGGAGCGGGGCCATGCGGAAAATACGCCTGCCGTTGGTGGCCTTAAAATATCCCACCTGAAAGATGACGGACAGGGCCTCGACCACAAATATACCGCCCACAATGGCCAGCAAAATTTCGTGCTTGGTTATCACGGCCACCGTCCCCAAGGCTCCCCCCAGCGACAGAGAACCGACATCACCCATAAAGACCTGAGCCGGATAGCTGTTAAACCATAAGAATCCCATACCGGCGCCTACTAATGCCCCGCAAAATACGGCTATCTCTCCAACGCCCGGCACGTAGGCGATCTGCAGATAATTGGCTATCTTAATATGCCCGGTTAAGTAGGCAAAAATGAGGTAGGTGGCAGCGGCGATGATGGTCGGCCCGATGGCCAACCCATCCAGACCATCGGTCAGGTTGACGGCATTGGATGCCCCAACAATAACTATTATGGACAGGGGGATATAGGCCCAGCCGATATCAGGCCTGATGGTCTTGAAAAACGGGATGCTGAGGCGGGTATCGAAATTATGATGCGTATAGAGATAGACACCGATAAACAGGGTGATGGCCAATTGTCCGGCCAGCTTGTAACGACCGCCCAGGCCTTTATTGTTCTTCTTGATTACCTTGCGATAGTCGTCCAGAAACCCGATGCTGCCAAAGCCGACGGTAACCAGCAAGACCAACCAGATATAATGACTGCTTAAATCCGCCCACAGGAGCGTGGACGCAACCACGGCAAAGATGATCATGAGGCCGCCCATAGTGGGCGTCCCCTGCTTCGAGAGGTGGGACCGAGGGCCTTCTTCACGAATATACTGCCCTACCTGAAGTTCGCTGAGCCGCCTGATCAAATAAGGCCCGACCAGGAAAGACAACAAAAGGGCCGTCAACGTGGCGTAGATAGTGCGAAAGGTAATATACCGGAAGACATTGAAAACAGTATGATATACATGCAGGGGATACAGTAAGTAATATAACATTTATGCCTCTCCCCGGAGCCCCTTTACAATCTCTTCCATCCGCATGCGACGCGATCCTTTGACCAGCACAAAATCGTGGCCGGAGGTTTTTTGCCTGAGTATTCTGACTGCTTCTTCATGGCTGGACGCGGTAATAATATGACTTTTATCCATACCGCCTGAGACAGCCCCTTCTGCAATAAACGCCGGAGCAAATTCGCCCATAACGATGAGATATTCTATCCCCAGCCCGGCAATATATCTTCCGATGGAGCGATGGGCCTCTGCCGTCTGCTCACCCAATTCCAGCATGTCCCCCAAAACCGCTATTCCGGGCCTACTCCCTTTGATCTCTTTAAGGGTTTCCAGGGCGGCCCGCATAGAGCCCGGATTGGCGTTATACGTGTCATTTATTACGGTCATTCCCTGGGGGAGTTTGATAAGCTCTAACCGGTTTGCCGCCGGACGGAATTCTTCCAGGGCTTCTTTGATAGTCTTAATATCCACTCCCATAGCCAATGCCACAGCGCTCGCGGCAAGGGCGTTTGCGATGTTATGCCTCGCCGGCGTCTGTAAGGTTACCTGCGCAGCCCCTTCATGTGACACCAAAGAGAAAGTTAGCGTCCCCTCCGGTCGGGATATAATCTCCCGGGCAGTAACTTCCGCCCCGGGACCAAGCCCAAAGCCGAGCTTACGCGCCCTGCATTTTCGGGCCAGATTCGAAACATGGGGATCATCCACATTAAATACGGCCGTATCCTCCTCATCCAGAGCGGCATAAAGTTCGCCCTTGGCCCTGGCTACACCTTCTATAGTTTTAAGGCCCTCCAGGTGGGCCATCTGCACATTGGTAATTACCCCTATATCCGGCCTCGCAATCTGAGCCAGCCGTTCTATTTCTCCGAGTCTGTTCATGCCCATCTCCAGGACGGCTACTTTATCCGTGGGCTTAACCGCCAGGAGAGACAGAGGCAATCCGACGAGATTGTTAAAGTTACCCATGGTCTTGGCCACATTAAAGCATTTAGCCAGGATACCGGCAGTCATCTCTTTGGTGGTGGTCTTGCCGCTGGATCCGGTAATGGCTACCACCTGCACAGGATTGGCGCGGCGCCAGAAAGAGGCGATGTCGCCTAATGCGGTTAAGGTATCATCTGCCTCAATGACCACGGCCGGAGTAAAAAGGTTCCGGCCGGCCTGTTCAGACCACCAGCCTTTACGGACTAAAATACCGCTTACCCCTTTAGCTAACGCTTCCGGCACAAAGTCATGGCCGTCAAAACGTTCCCCCTTCAGGCACAGAAAAAGATCTCCTTCTTTTGCCGCGCGGGAATCTATGGCCGTACGGTTAAAAGAAACGGCCGTGCCGCCCTGGAGCAGCATCCCTTTTGTAGCATACAATACATCTAAAGCCGCCAGCCTTCTCATATCCCGCCCGGTATCAAGACAGACTGCCAAAGGCATGCCTCACCTCCACCCGATCGTCAAAGGATAAAATATTCCCCCTTACGATCTGATAGTCTTCATGGCCTTTGCCGGCAATGACGATGGCATCTCCCGGCCGGGCCAGGCGCGAGGCCAGTCTGATAGCCTCACGTCGGTCAGGCATAATAACATAGCCCGCCTCAGGCGGGCCGGCCAGGATGCTGTCCGGCTCAACCCGCCGCAAAGGAGACCCCTTTATCCCTTCTTCAATATGCCTGATAATCTCCAGAGGATCTTCATCCCTGGGGTTGTCTGAAGTTATTATTACTATCCGGCTGAATTGGGCGGCTATCCGCCCCATAATGGGCCTCTTGCCCTGATCGCGATTACCGCCGCAACCGAATACACTGATAAGCCTTTTAGGATTAAGGGCCTGTACGGCGCTTAAGACCTTTTCCAGGGCATCCGGGGTATGGGCATAGTCCACCAGGACCGTGGACTTACAGGCATTGTCGATGCGATCCATACGTCCCGGCACAGCGCTCAATGCCTCTATCCCTTTTTTTATAACCTCGCACGAAAGACCCAGGGCCAGCCCTACCCCTGTAGCCGCCAGCATATTGTAAAGGTTGTACTCACCCAGCATTTTTGAATGCAGGTTAAAAGTCCCTTTAGGGGTAACTATCTCGGCCTCGATCCCATCCAGGGTAAAAGACGTGTTCCGTGCCGTTATATCTGCCCCATGACCTCTCAGTCCATAGGTCAAAGGAAGGCCCTGCTGGGCCTTGAGCAACTCCCGGCCCCAGGGATCGTCGATATTGATAACCGAGCAAGGTCGCTTTGCCCTTCTGCTCTCCTCCAAAACTGTGGTAAAAAGTCTTTCCTTACAGTGGAAATAATCTTCCAGGTCGTGATGATAATCCAGGTGATCCCGCGATAAATTGGTATAGGCCGCCACATCAAACCGGCAGAAGGCAACCCTCTCCTGATCCAGGGCGTGGGATGACACCTCCATAACCACGTGCGTTATCTTCTGATCAGCCATCCGGCGAAGGAGCTTTTGCAACTCCAGGGACTCAGGTGTGGTAAAAGGCGCCTTCAGCACCTCACATCCAAAGCGATAATTGACCGTTCCGATAACCCCGGTAGAAAGATCCGCGGCCCTTAAAACAGATTCTACCAGGTAAGATGTGGTCGTCTTACCATTAGTGCCGGTAATACCTACCAGGCATAATTTCCTTGTTATGTCTCCATAGTAGGCGCTGGCGATGCAGGCCAGGGCCTGACGGGTATTGGGAACCCTGATTATGCTTAAGCCGGCAGGTGTGGAATTCAATTTAAAACCGTTTTGCACTACCACTGCCTTAGCCCCGCGACTGATAGCGTCATGGATATAGGCGTGCCCATCGGTCTTTGCCCCGGAAATAGCCACAAAAAGGCTCCCATGGCTTACCTTCCGGGAGTCATAGGCGACATCGGCAATCTCAATATCCGGCAGGCCTTCCGTGAGCTTTTTGTCGATCGATCCTATTAATTGGGTCAGTCGCATATCATAAAAATCCTGTCTTCTATGAAGACGGTTTAAATTCTATTACACAACGAGAATTCTTTCTTAGCCTTGTTCCCGGCGCCGGTGATTGACAAACCGCAACTCCGGAACCGGTGACTACCAGAGAGACGTCATATCCCTGAAGCATATACAGGGCTTCCCGCATGGATTTGCCCCGTACGTTCGGCATAACCATGGCCTTTGCAGCCGTGGCCGCCGCCTGCCTGCAGCTATCTTGCGCTTTATTCTCTCTTCCGGTGTAACCCCGGTCTTTTTTTTCTCTATAGGAAGCAAGCGCTTTTGCCCGGGGACGGGTTAATACTCTAAGAGAGGCATAGGCTATATCTTTTATCCGGTGTTCTAGTTTTGTCCTTAGTTCCTCTTCCCCCGGGGCTCCTTCGATTACCATCAGTATGGCTACCTTAGGATTATGAGCCGGCACGCCCCCCAATAAGTATTTAATATAATCAACCCCGGACGAATTGTCGAGAGAGGGATCGTCCGGGGATGAAATGCCGGCGGGGGGCCGGACATAATTGCAAGCTGTAAGCAAGATAAAGTTTTTATCCTCTTTGCCTTGCTGAGTTCTAAGGATGGCGCTTATTTTCTCAGATGTCTCCGGCGTGCATGCCTGCCTTGCCGGAGCGCACTGATATTCTTTTATTAAATTACCTTCACTGTCGGTTACCTTTGAGACCACGTGAGGCGGCATAACCACGCCACGGTTTAAGATAGCCCCAAAGGCAGTAATGAGCTGAAGGGGAGTTACCGTAATCCCCTCACCCCGGTAAAATGCAGATATATCGCCCTGATATTGGCTATAAGGCGGCAAAGTGCCGCTATTTTCGGCAGGCAGACAGATACCCGTCTTATTGCCGAATCCGAGCTTGAGAAGAAAATTATATAGAAACTCCGGCGAAGGGGTGTGGGGGGATTCAGATAGATCTTTTGCATTGTCCTTTGTATCGCCATGCGACACGTGTGTTGCATTATCACGCCCTTGTATGGCCGGACTACTTGATTTTTCGCTTAAAGTCTGCTCTTCAATGGCCGCCGCCGTTCCCAAAAAACCGGCCAGTTCACCCAGCTCATATATATCAGTGACGGCCCGATTCCTGCGCAGCGAGGCATCGGCCTCCCAGAAGGTGTTAAGATTGTAAGATGGATAATTGGCCATAGCCAATACGGCCCCGCTCTTAATATCCATGACAATAATAGCGCCTGCTTTAACTATATTATCTTTGGCCGGAGCCGGACAAAACCCCCTCTCCGCCATGGCCTGAATGTTGCTATCCACAGTCAGAATAATATTATTGCCCTTGCCGGCATTAACCTCTGTTACCCCGCCATTGAATGTCAAGCGGGTTGACTCGTCGCACTTCTTCTGAAGTGACAAAGGGGTGCTGCACAGGAGATCATCATAGGCTGACTCTAATCCCTCTATGCCGTGGCCATCCGTATCGGCAAAGCCTATAATCTGAGCGGCCAGGCTGTTCCGGGGATAGAGGCGGCAGTTTTCATTAATAAAATGTATACCCTTGAGCTTGAGATTCTTTATCATCTCTGCCTGATGGGAGGCCACACGACGGGCTATCCATACAAAGGCCTTCTCACACTCGAGCATCTTGAGTAGATCTTTTTCGTTGATTCTGAGTGTGTTGGAAAGGGCGGCCGCCGTCTGGGCCGGATCGTCAACATCCAGAGGATAGGCATAAACGGAGTAGGCGCTAGCGGTTACAGCCAGCTCTCTGTAGCTCCGGTCAAAAATGCCGCCTCGATAAGGAGCAAGGGATAAGGCAGGTTCCGGAGTGCGGCCATGCCCCGGAATTTTCTTATCCTGTTCGCCTGCATGAAAGGCACGGGCTAATAGAATGCCCGACCCTGATATAAGGATCGCCAGGATAATAATATAGGGGGCATAATTCTTACGCTTACCGGTTTCCCTTTTCATCTAATAATCACAAGCTGTTCTTTGGATGGACGTTGCAATCCCAGTTCACATTTTGCCAATTGTTCTATCCGTGCCGGAGATTTTAGATATTTCCATTCCTGCTGTAATCTGTGATTTTCGCTTAGAAGTTTCTTATTTTGTTTCCCGGCAACGATCCCCTGTGACTCGCTTTCTGTAATCGTGCTTCCTAATGCCACAAGTGACAGGAGACATATCGCCAGGCTGCACGCCAGGGCAATTTTTCCGCCGGGCAAGGATAACCTGGCGGTCTTGTGTTTAGCCTTCTTTCCGACGGCCAGGTTTCCGATAAATGCCCTTTTGGGCAAGCGAATGGTAGAAACATTAGACATGCTTAATCCTCCTTTAAGCCGCGAGCCGCTCCGCCACCCTTAACTTAGCGCTGCGGGCCCGCGGGTTAGCGGCACATTCCTCAGGTGACGGAATAATGGGTTTACGTGTAATCCGACGCAACACAGGCCGTTCACCCATGAGTCCGGTCTGTTCCATCTCCTGGAATTTTCTTTTGACAATTCTATCTTCGAGGGAGTGAAAGGAAATAATGCAGAACCGCCCCCCCGGCTTGAGGAGACCGACAATACCCTGTATCGCACGGGCCAGATTCTCTAATTCCCGGTTGACCGCGATCCGCAAGGCCTGAAACGTACGTGTGGCCGGATGAATATTGGCGGGGTGGAACTTGCGCGGTATGGCCGAAGCAACCAGCGAAGCCAGTTGTACGGCGGTGTTAAGCGGCTCTCTTTCCCGCTGCCGGCCGATTACCTTGGCAATCCTCCGCGCCCACCTTTCTTCTCCGAATTCCTTTATAATCTTCTCCAGTTCTCTCTCAGGGAAACGGTTAACAATATGCCGGGCAGTCAATGGATTTTGTTTGTCTATGCGCATATCAAGTATTTCATCCTGTTTAAAGCTGAACCCCCGGCCGCTCTGCTCCAGATGATAAGAAGAAATGCCCAGATCCAGTAATACCCCGTCAACCTTTTCAATCTTCAGCTCTTGCGCTATAAGCGGCAAGTCGGCAAAATTCCCTTTTACCAGGATAACACGGTTGCCGAAGGGGGCTAAATGCTCACGCGCTATATGCAGAGAGTCCTCATCCCAGTCAATACCGACCAAGCTCCCCTCAGGTTTGATTCTTTCTAATATAGCCGCGGCGTGACCTCCCATGCCTACGGTTCCATCAACATATATGCCGCCAGGATGACAGTCCAGATGATGAAGGACTTCCTCACGCATAACGGGTACATGCCATCTGGTCACGGGTTTTCCAGGGTCAAAATTAAATCCCGATTTGGGCTAATGTTGCGCTCAGTTGCGGATAATTCTCCCGGGATTTACTGATCTCCTCATCCCATAGGGCCTTATCCCATATCTCAAAGTTTTTAAGCATCCCGGCTAATACAATCTCTTTATTCAGGTCCGCATATTCACGAAGGCTGGGAGGAATGAGGACCCTCCCCTGCCGGTCCAGAGGGCATTCCACAGCGCCGGAGATAAACAACCTTAAAAAGGCCTTGACATTCTCGTCTATGGCAGATAGAGAAGCCGTTTTATTCTCAATCAGCCGCCACTCTTCAAAAGGGTAGGCTACTAAGCAACGGTGGAGATTGGTTATAATAAGGCGGTCATCGTACCCGGCCCTGAGAACCTCGCGAAACCGCGCCGGGATAATTAAGCGGCCCTTACTATCCAGGGTATGTGTTGACCTGCCACGAAACACCCTATTTCTGCCTCCGAAATAGATTTTGCCCCACTTTAATCCACTTTACTCCCCTTTTCGCCACTATATGGCCAGGGCTTTAATTTGTCAAGAAAAAATGCCCCCAAAATAGACATATATTAGCTGCAAAGAGGTTTGACGCAAGTGCAAAGAGGTTTGTCGCAAACTGCGGGTTCAAATTTGGGGAAATTTGGTGTCAAATTGGAATCAAAAAGGGGCTGTTGAAAGGTCGATTAACTGCCGTTTAAACCGCATTTCAACCGGTGTGTTTTTCTAAAGTGGGGTTATGCCGTGGAACCCATCCCGTCCAGACAAGTCTTGAGCATATAAATAACCTGAAGTTCAACCGGCCTTATTTGCTGTTCAGCCAGCTTTTCGATCTCTCTGAGGATGTGGGCATGCTTGCCAAAATCGACTTTAAGGGCTGTATCGGCCTCTGTAAACGATTCCCTTGGCTGGGGTAGGCATTTGTCCCATGGAGCCAGTTTCGCTTTATTTACGCCCTTCTGAGCTTCTCGCCTGGGCGTCTTGGGGCTGCTCCCCTGAAGCTTTCGCGCTTTCTGTGCCCTCCTGGACATGCAGCTTGGGCAATATGGGCAGCCTGGAGACATTGTAGGCTTCTCTTGACAATCTTCACATAGCCTTACGCCTACCTGCTCTTCTGGCTTTGGATTTTCTAACATGTCGCCTCCTGGTTGTGCCATAAGCTGATTTTTAGGTCCCTGGCTGCATCCTTCACAAACCGGAAAGGAAAATTCCTCTTGCCGTTTAATACAGACCGCGATCCGCAATCGGCATCGTGTCCTTTCACAGTAAAAATACTCAGGGCTATTAAGAATATCAAGAATTTCATCTTCTCTCTTCATTCAAAGTACAAGGCCCTTTAAACACTTCCGGGATTGCTCTTTTATACATTTAAAGCAAAGAATTTCTTCTTCTTTTACCCTTCCCTGGTTGTCCAGAATACCCATTTGATTAAAGGCCCAATTATCGGCTTGATCCTCTTGATTGGAATGGCTTCCTTTGTAAAATCTATAGCCAAGGTGGTAAAGCTCTATGTGTCCTATTTCATGAAAAAGGACGAAAAGTGCCTGATAGGGACAAATTAACTTGTTTCTATCTATAAAAATCTTATATTCTTCTGTCGCACGTGGCCTTCCGGCTTCTCCTAACTGTGTACCTGGTAAATCACAAAAAGCCACATATTCGACCTTGGGATTATAGGACTTGGCTATATCGGTTAAAAAAGGGCTGATTTGCATGATCTTTTATCAATTCCCAGGGACCGGGGCGATTATTCCGGCGGCAAAATCGCCCCGGGTTGGGCAGCCAGGGAAAGGAGGAAAGCCTGGCTCTGGGATCTTATTCTGTTACGACAGATTTATATCCACCCGGATGACCGGCCAGGGTGCCGCCGTATTCATGCCTGATCTTGTAACCAATCTTGTCCGCTGTGAAGACATGCTCTTCTGTGGGGCCTTCTTCAATAATAAACTCGGGCTCTTCGTGTCCCCACATGTAGGACATTTCAACAATGGGTACGTCTTCCCGATCCCTGATAACTCCCCAGTCATTTGTATCCGTCATAAACGGGCAGGTAACGATCCTCTCGTTGCGATCGCCAAATAGCCGTTGACAAGGATTAGGGACTTTTGTGGTCAGATCATCGGATTCATAGTAATCCCGGCCTTGGTTTTTCTTTACCGCGAGATCCCACAAATCAATAGGCACAACCAGGTGCCAGTTAAAAGTAGCGAGATCCAGGCCCAACTTTTCTGCGCTTGGCCCGGGTTCCGTCATGTTCGCCAGTGCTGTTATAGCGGTCACCAGAGGGGCTAGATCGAGGGCGTTATTGCCAAGGTTCCCATGCTCAGTGGTGAACCAGGCCGTCCCGTCCGGGCATGTAGCGTTATTGATATAAAAATTCCAGACATATCTGGCATGGGTCTTTCGGGCGCTACGTGCCATCCTTTTGACCATGTCTTTTACCAGACCGATGCTGTCATTCAGAATATGCCTCCTGGTAACCCATAGGATGGCACCTTTATGGCCCAGATCGTATTGCGACTCCGTATCGGCATACTGTTCTACGCTATCGTAGTTGGCAGCCTCCGGGTCCACATCGGGAAGATCGCCCAAATAGCCCAACTGGACTGAATGGATTTTTCTAAAGTCCGTGGCCTTCTTCTTTTCGGAGATAAGGATCTCTTCATGATAAGGAAAAGCCTTGTACGTCTTGGATAAGTACATGCTTAGGGCATTTTGCAAGCCAAAAGCAAAGGAATTGGAGGCGAAATCAGCACAGGCCCGTAACTCTTTAGACGCCTTGTGAGGGTAAAACATGCCATTTATGTCATCGTCACCTGTAAAGTGGACATAGGCATCACGAAGACTGTTGAAGGCCCCCACGCCCCTGGTGTCATATTCGGGCACGAAAAGCTTGATAAGGGCGGCCCCAAGCTTTTCGACTGGGTTCAGTCCTACCTGCACATCACTATAAAAAAGGGTCCTTTCTATATCTTTCAATACCTTTTCTCTGTTCATAGTCCTTCTTTCTCCTTTGGATTCTATTTTTTGATTGTTTTTAAGACGCTCTTGACACTGATTCTTTGGTTAAGCTTTTCGTTCCATACCATTTCATCTTGAGGCAATTCCCCGGTGATCTCCACCTGGGACAGCTCAAACTGCGCCTCTTCACCCCTACGGTGCCGGATTCTCTTGCCTCCGTTTGTCACAATAACCACCTGGTCGATTTCATCATACACGCGGCTTGCGAAAACGTACTCCGGCGGAACCTTATAGATCCTCAAGGCCTCATCAAGTAAGCTTTTTTCTTCCTTTTGCATGGTCTTATCTCCTTTAAAAAATAAAGGGGGCTGCACAGTATCCATGCAACCCCCTCTTAGTTGCTGTCCCTCATTTTAAAACCCTGGAGGGGCGGTGAGGGTACCGCCCTTTCGGTAGCGAGCCTATCCAGGGCAAGGTTTTTTAGATTATACTTGTGGTCTGGCCTCTTCTGTTTGTGTTTTTCTAAAATGATCGGCATATAATTTGAGAAGAAGACCCAAGGCGACCATATCCTCTGCTTGCATCTGCGCACCAGAAACCGCTGACAGCATAAGCAATCGCCCCAAAAGCTGTATAGGCCTCAATTCAAGGCCTTCAAAATCAAAAGTTTCTTGTTCTACATCGTCCCGTGTTTCTTGACTTTTGTCCTTTGCCATGCTATTCGTACCTCCTGACTGGGTTAATACCCGGTGTTTGTTAAGGAGCCTTTACCCGGTGGCAACCTTCGGTAAAGGCTCCCGTTTGTTGAGCGCCTCCGTAAGCCGTTTAATTTCACGGCGACTCTCACTGTCGTTTTCTGATATTCCATCGCTCACATGTTCCATATCCTCTGAGATATTTCTAAGAACCAGGTAAAACCCATAAAGACCACTTTCTGAGAACCGAAAAGTTGAGGGTCCATCCTGGGTAAAAACGTCGACGATAAAATCAACCTTGGCACGACAGATATTGAGCGTGGCTGCTAAATCATAAAGCGACTCTGGGGTCATTTCCTTTCCCTGACCAGGCCCTTTAGTTTCCTGACATTTCGTTGGCTCCATCTATTCCACCTCCTTTATTCCTGTTAACCATGCTCTTTAACCCTTGAATAACCTTGATTCCCTCCTGTTTGGTCCTTACCACCTCCCTTTTTATGATTCTCCTGACAAAGCCCCCCAGACGTTCCGGGTTGCCCTGCCAGCCGAGTCTTTTCTCTAAGTAACTGATATAACTTAGCTGTTCGCTGGTTACCATCTCCACCACATTGGGCGGCAACTTTCGCCGGGGCCTCCTCTTTTTCTTCACTCTGCCCCCGGCCCGGATCATGGTGTTAACAACCTCTATACCTTCCCCGACCGAAAGGGCCTTAATCGAGTCTTTGCCGGTGATCCCGGTAACCACTTCGTGGAGCTCATCGCTATCCAGATCCAGTTGCCGGGCCAGTACCCAGATCAATTTGATTTGGTCCTTACTAATCACGGCAATCCCTCCTTTGCCCTTACTTGGCGTTAGTTTCATCGCCTCCTCTCCCGAATGCCTTATTAAGACCGAATAAAAGTTCCCTATATAAGGCCTCCAGATTTATCCTGGATTTGGCCGGTCTCCGCTTTCGGCTATATGGCCGGTCGCTCACCGGGTAAGCGAGTCTCATTATGATGCGATGAACCGCGTTCCGGCTTACGCCCGTTATTTCGGCCAGGATATCAACCTTAACGCCTCTTTTGCTCAGTCCAAAAATGGCGTTGTCACGCTCGACTCGGAAGGGATTGTCCTTTTGAATAGTCTTTTGTAATCCTTCGTCAAGGCTCTCCCAGACCCTTTTTGCCTCAGGAGATAAATCGCTTGCTTCAATCATGATAACCCCCTTCTTACGCCATTAGAAATCTGAATGCCTGCTGGAGAAGGCTTAAATTTATGGGTTTTTGGGACATCTCGGACATTTGGACTGTTAACTTCAAAACATTGGTCAATGTCCGGAAATGGCCATCGCCAGTGGCCTTCTGATGTAAGAAATCGATACTCCTTCGATCTAATTCAGGACAAAATGACCCTGCGATTAGCTTCACATCGTCCCTTGAAATGTCTCCGCCTACCTGTCGTCTTACAGCGATGCGACTGAATATTTGATCGTATAAGTACGTGTTCCTTTTGCCTCTCATCTGAGCCAAGACACGCTGTTGGCCAACGTAAACAATGCCCGTTTGACTCAGATCCCATAGTTGCCGAATCGCCTCATAAGCCGACCAGTCTAAAAAATGCGCCTCATCGAAAATCAATAGCCGGTGGGTTTCCCTTAAACGCTCACCAATCCGGTCTAAATATATTGAATTCGTCCGGCCATAGAGCTTAATACCGAGTTTCTCGGCTACAGCTTCCAAAATCGCGCCCAAACACTTCACCGTAACACCGCAGGTCAGAACGAGCGCAGTTTCATGTTTTTTCTTATATTTTGAGATCGTCATGGTTTTGCCCACACCTGCGGGTCCGGTAATCAAACCCATCACCCCAGATTTTTGGACCCATTGGCAAACCTCCCATATATCGCGAGAGACCGTTGTAGTAGAAAAGACCGGTCCTTCGGGTAGGGGATTAGATCGCTCATTATGGTTTAAAAAATTACGGATAGTTCCCTGGATTACCATCTTTGCATGAGAATCCAGGTCGTTTTTAAGATACTTGGATACAAGCTCCGGCGGCTTCCCCATCAAATCTGCGGCCGTCTCGTTCGTCTCGCCAAATTTCTTCTTATAACGGAAAAACCGCGCGCAGGTCTCCTTGTAAATATAATCTTCTCGCTGAATATCCGGATTTTCCTTTAAGGCCGTCTCCAATGTATGACCTCCCTTAATCGTCAATGTCCAAATCTACGAGCCTATATCTCGGGGCCTCCTCAACGTCTTTTTCCCGCTCAAAACTTGATAGTAACTGGCTGATGAGACTATCGCCGCCGCCAACGGCCGTTTTTCTCTCCTGTTGTTGCCTTTCCCCTTCTCGCAAGGCCTTTTTAACATCCTTCGCGATCCGGGATTTTTTGTTAATCCCGACGACCTTGCTGTCGACGGGCCGGATGTCTCGCTGCCTCGGGGTTCCTTCGCTGTCCAGCTCCACCGCCATGCGTAGCGGGTCATCTATAAAATCCTGATTCTCGATAACAAGCTCCCGCCATTTCTTCGTTCTCTTGCGAATGCGCCGGGCTGTTTTCACGCTGTCGAGAGTAATAGCACTTTTGTAATGATCGGCTTGTTCCAGGTAGGCGGAGCCAAAGACTTTACCCTTGTATATAATCACAGCGCGGGTAATATTTTGGGGATCACGTCGAATTTCTACCTCTTCACCGGCGAGTCTCCAAAGTTCTTCACCCCGATAAACCAAGCCCTCTATGGTAACAGTGGAGTCCTTCACTTTCTTAAGATGGACGTCCATGAGGAGGTAGTCCAAAAGCTCCTGGCTGGGAATAATGGGCGTGAAATTTTCGTAAAAAGAATCGGGGGGAACCCCGGTTTGGGAATGCGGTTTGGCGTTTCGTTCTTTCATCTTCTGATCGAATATGGATACGAAATCTTCCCATTCCATGCCTCGCCCGGCCTTTATATCTTGAAGCGCCTTTTTTTGTAGGCCACGATTCTTGCCATTTCCGCAATAAGCGGATAGATCAGCACATATCTGATTAACTCCATTCCAATTCGATTCGATATTTTTTTCAGGTGGGTTGTAGGGTGCGCTGTAGAGAACATTACATCCTGAATCTCTCCAAGCACCGAGAATGATCGTTTTTTCAATCCCTTCAAATAGCTTAATCGTTGGTCCGTCTTTAACCTTCGTGCCTGCCAGCATGGTTGATTTGTAATCTTTGCCATGATCGATATAAACCGTCTTCGGTGCACCGTGTTTACTCACGGCATAGACAAAACTTTGCGCGATGGTCCAGGAATTATGCGTTGGCCACAAAATATGCCCAACGAACTTTCTCGACCGGGCATCAAGCCAGGCGGTAATCCAGGGGCGGATAGGTTTTCCACGATATATCACCCAGATGTCCAGTTGTTTGGCGTCCCCAAACCATGTCCCGTTGACTGGTTCTTTTTCCCAATCCCTGCGAACGAAGGGTCTGTACAAGCGATCCCACTCCAATTTATCTCTTACTAGAAGTCGTTGCCCTTTGGTCCATTTCTTATTAATGAAATCCACGACTGTCCGGTAAGACGGCGGTTTTTGGTTGCGATCATCGCACCACTTGCAGGCTTGTTCCCATGTTGCTCTGATGGTCGGGCCGTATGGTTTTAGGTAGGTTTCCTCGATGAATTTGGCCAGCTTTTTATCAATGATCCTTTTTTGATCTCCGGCATTCCAGTTGGGGACCAGGGCATAATAACCGCCGGTTTTATAGGCATCTTCCCAACGAGTTGAGGTCCGATAAGAAATACCGTGCCGCTTTGCAAAGCTTCTTTTCCAAACTGTCCTCTTGCCCAAGGGCACGTCCTTACTTTCTTCGATCTTCTCTTTGACTATTTTTTCCCTTCGATCCGCCTCTTCCTTTTGATAGGGCTTGAGGTCGTAAATCTTTGGTTCTTCAACCGGTTGTGGTTCCGGCTTGGGCGGATCAAGTAAGCCCCGGTCTTTCAAAGCGCTTTCCTGGGCCTCTGGGGTGCTTAACTGGCTGTAGTGGAGGCGGTTTTCAGGGTGGTTCTTCCTATAGCCATTCTCACCTTTAACTTTTACGACGGAGAGGACGTTGCTCTTGATCTTTCTCCTTACCGTTTTAACGGTAACCCCCTCGTAACGAGCAAATTCGATAATTGTTAGTAAGTATTTTTTATTTGAGCTCACTTTGAATCCGTGCTAAAGGACCATTAATATGTGATTCAGGCCATAAGTAAGATTCGGCCTTATTCAAAAGCTCACATATTCGTTTTCGAGTGGCCTGGGACCTATGACGACCAGATAAAACACCTGAAAGATATGCCGGATGGAGATAAAGTATAAACCCGAGGTCTTTTACTGTTAGGCCCTTTTCGGCCATCGCAATTTTTTGATTTTTATTCATTTTGCCTTTATGTTATGATGATGTTTAATGTTAAGTATTATTACGATATAAATAAACGTAATTTACGATTATGTCAAGCGAAAAAATTTTTGCTTCACAAAAAATAAAAGAAATCCGAAAAAAACAGCGGCTATCACAGAATAACTTTGGAAAATCATTAGGTTATTCTCAAGGCTATATCGCTGATGTGGAAAGTGGAAGGACAAAGCCATCGAGAGGTATGTTGGAGGCTATTCAACGGGTTTATGGTACATCAATAGATTGGTTGCTCTCAGAAAACCAAATTCTTGATCTAATAGAAGAGAATAAAGATCCTGAAGTTACACAACACATCATCTTTGTTTATGCTTTTACGCAGCAAGGAATAGATCACAGTGAAGAAATTTTGAGAGATGTCCTCGCGAATACAAAATACATATTCGTTGACGCTTCAGGTATTAAGAGCGGTTACCAGTTTCTTAAAAAGATTTTTAATGTAGAGGGGACAACCCAACAGCTTTGGGACGAACAATTAGAGCCCATGATGTTAAACGAAGAGGTCGTCTTAATAATCAAAAATATGTCGTTATCCAAGATCCCCGATAGTGGCGGGCTAATTAGATCTATTTTTAAAATAATGGACGATGCAAGGGAAAAGCGGCAGGAAGGAACCCGTTCTGTCATGGTGCGCAAGAGAACAAAATCTTCCTTAATAATTCTAGATTACCCGAGTTACGTGGAAAAGAATATGATGTTTGGTTATTATGCAATTCCTATATACTTATTATCAAGGTTCGATGATGCAAGATAATTTAGTGTGGAAGAGGCGGCTTAAGTGGTGCCAAATTGGAACCGGTTCGGCGGCGAACAACCGATCATAATTTATGATAAGATAGATGTCCCTCTGTGTCCCTCAGCTAAGTTTATCGAAGGTTAAGACCATAAGACATAAACACTAATAATTACAAGGGGTTTAATAGATGTCCCCCAGATATCTTTATTTAAATTCAAAATGTCCCTCAGATCGGCCATAAGTGCAAAGAGGTTTGACATAAGTGCAAAGAGGTTTGTCGCAAAGTGTCAAAAATAATCCGTCAATTCACGTCGATAAGAAAATACTGAGGGACACAGCCGAGGGACATCTGTAGGACAGTTTAGACCCTCACTTGCCGATTTTGCGACAAACCTCGACTTCCCGCCGCCGCGTCCGAATCGTCAATATATCCGCCCACTTCTCGGTGAATGCCGGGAAATCCCGCGTCTTTCTTTCCGTCAAACCTTCTCTCATCTATTAACATAAAAAACATATAGCCATCCGAGGCGCATGCTATTGCCAGATCCGGACTTAGAAAGCTATGCCGGGAAA
This sequence comes from Thermodesulfobacteriota bacterium, assembly GCA_031082315.1. Classification (NCBI taxonomy): domain Bacteria; kingdom Pseudomonadati; phylum Thermodesulfobacteriota; species Thermodesulfobacteriota bacterium. Next base: position 99,033 of record JAVHLC010000006.1, on the reverse strand, counting down.
AATATCCTTTACACTAAGCCATTATTAAGGTAGTTTTTGCAGATAAATAGCGTTCATCCATCAGCCGTCAGCTCTCAGCAAAAAATCAAGGCAGACGGCATCTTAAGCTGAACGCTGATAGCTGAAGGCTGAAAGCTCCATCCGGAGTTTTTGGGCTTCCGGATGAAAACTAAGTAGTCTTTTAAAAGGTGGATATATGGAAGAGCAAAAAACAGGACAAACTTCTTCAGAAAAATCTATGATAGAACCGACCAGATATAACCTTGACAGCCGGTTTAGATTCCGGTGCCATAAGGGCGTAAAATGTTTTACCCTTTGCTGCCGTGGCATCAATATAATCTTGCCGCCCTACGACATCATGCGTATCAAGAACCGGCTCAAGATGTCCTCAGAAGAGTTTCTCCAAAAGTACACCAAACTTGATTTCCTCGGCCATACCCAGCTTCCGGTAATTACCTTAAAGATGCTGGATGGGAAAGACGAACTCTGTCCGTTTGTAACCCCGGATGGTTGTACGATATATTCCGATCGCCCTTCAACTTGCAGATACTATCCCTTAGGTAGGACTACGTTTAAAGAGAAGAACAAGGAGAAAGTCAGGGAAGAGGACTTTTATTTCATGGTTCGGGAAAACCACTGCCTCGGGTTTCAGGAAGATAAGGAATGGACCATAGAAGAATGGAGAAAAGACCAGGGTGTGGATATATATGATGAAATGAATAGAGGCTGGATGGAGATTATCCTCAGGAAAAAATCCTATGGTCCGACCGCTGAGCTTAGCCAACAGGCCTTACAGATGTTCTTTATGGTCTATTCGGATATTGATAAATTCAAGCGGTTTGTTTTTGAAAGCTCATTCCTGGAAAAATATAATATAAGCGATGAAACTATAGCAAAAATAAAAAGGGATGAATTAGAGCTGATGAAATTTGGATTTGACTGGCTGAAGTCCGCCCTTTTCGGGGCAGAGGCAGTCAAACTCAAGGACGAGGTATTGCAGGCCAAGGTCCGGGAAATGAGAGAAAAAGCCGGACAAGCGGCTGCCAGGACTACGCCTTAATCCTGGCAGGAACAGAACAGGGAATAATAAAAAGCCCCGTGGGACATATCCCGCGGGGCTTTTTCATTTGATTCAGTCAGCAACTGTTACCTGACAGGCTCCGATTTTGTCTCTATATGTCTTTTGTAAGCCAGAGCTACCGTACGGTACACCATGTGCGCCAGCTTGGAATAGGGCAGGTATCCTATGATATAGAAGACAAACATCAGGTGAAGAACGTACATCGGATAGGCAAGGGTGGCGATATCTGCCAGCCGCAAGAGTTCCGTAAGTATCCCGGATACCGTTACGCCTAATATCATGAGTATAAGCGCCCAGTCAAAATAAGAACTACTTTGATCCGGGTTCGCCAGCCTGTTCCTTATAATCAGGGAAATACCGATAAAGAGGATAATCGCGCTGATATTTCCGATGATCTTGGCCGGATCATATAACGGCAGGGGAGTCTCCCTGTGGAGGATATATTCGTAAAACACCACGATATTTGTAGTTATAAAGAGACCGACAAACCCGTAAAACACGGCCAGATGGGCGGTAAGGCGCCCCACGTTTGTCCCGCACTTTCTAAAGCGCACATGCCCCAGCACCTCGACAATGGTCTCCACCAGTGACTTTAAAAAGTTTCGCCCGACCAGATACCTGTAACGACTGGGGCTTATGTCATTCCAGAAATTTCTTAATCCCAGCCCCAGGGAAATTATGGCCAGACCGGCAAAGGGCAAAAATATGGAATCCACAAACTTGATCGGCAAAAATTTCGAATAAACAATCTCGCCCGCCGGGATCTTTAAATTCCCCAGGGCGGCAAGGACCAGCAGGATTATCACCAGGGGGATAGCCAAAATCACCGGTAGATACTTACCCTCGCCGACCAGGTTGCCCATGAATCTTGGGAAGGCATATTCCCTGATAGCGTAAGCACGCGCCGCCGCGATAACATCGCCCGGCCTGGCCCCGCGCGGGCAATAGGTCGAACAATCACCGCACTGGTGGCATGCCCAGATATCGCCATTCTTGACCAGTTTGTCCTTCAGCCCCCACTGCGCCCAGATCATCTCTTTTCGCGGGAAAGGCTTTTCGTCTGAAGACAGGGGGCAAATAACCGAACATGTCGCGCACTGATAGCACTTCTTCAGAGACTCTCCGCCTAATTTCTGGATCTCCGCAATAAATTTAACATCGGGATCAAGTGAATAACCTGCCATTTCACATACCTCCTAAAAGCCTTTCATGGGGCTGGGGCCCATGGCCTCCATCTGCTCCATAAATTCATTGAAAATCTGTGGTATCTTATCATATTCGTCAATGGCCACCTGTACCAGTTTAACACGTTCTGATTCAAGGGCCAGAGATTTTAATGTCTCGCCCACGTTATCCATACGCCTGTTGGCCAGCTCACTGCCCTTGGCAAAGTGGCATTGATAATCATCGCCATACTTGCACCCCAGAAGGATAACGCCATCGATGCCTCTGGACATGGCATCTTTAATCCAGACCATATTCATAGAGCCCAGGCAACGCACCGGGATAACCCTTATGCCCGCCGGGAACTTAAGCCCCTTCATGGCGGCCATATCCATAGCCGGGTAGGCATCGTTCTCACAGACAAAGGCGATAACCCTGTATATACCGTCGTCCTCCGGCACTTCAAAGGACTTCACCATGGAGCCGATCATGTCAATGTTGTAATTTTTGAACCCGATGATCCTCTCCGGGCAGGCCCCCATACAGGTGCCACAGCGCCGGCACCGCGTGGGATTGGGCTTGGGTGTTCCTCTCTCATCGTCATCCAATGCCCCAAACGGACATTCTTCGGTGCATCGCTTACACTGTGTACATCTTGCGAAGAAGAACTCCGGATAGCTCATATCCCCGGAACGCGGATGAACCGATACGCCCCTATAGGCCGATTCTATACACTGAATGGCCTTGAGGGCCGCGCCGGCCGCATCGTCTTCACACATAGGTATGGTCATCGGCTGCCGGACCGTGCCCGCCGCATAGACACCGGTTCGCCTGGTCTCGTAAGGAAAACAGATAAAATTGGAATCCGCGAAACCATTAAATAACTCCAGGTCTATAAAGCCGGGCCCCTGGCGGTAGGCCAGATTAATAATGGCCTCATCCTGGGTCGTGGGGACCATGCCGGTGGCCAAGACCACCATGTCCACGTTCACCTCAATTTTTTCTCCGATAAGGGTATTATCAACCTCTACGGTCAAGCCTTTCCTGGCATCCTCGGTAATGGATACTACATCTCCCTTGGTCAGAAAAACCCCCGGATCCTGCTGCATGCTCTTATAGAAATTCTCATACTGGCCCGGGGTGCGCATATCCTTGTAGAAAATAAACGCCTTGGCGTCTTCACCTTGTTCCCGCACATATTTAGCCTGCTTGAGGGAGGTGATACAGCATGTCGCAGAACAGTACGGAAGATGTTTTTCATCCCGCTGGCCGGCACACTGAATAAAGGCCACACTCTTTACCGGTTTTCCATCCGAAGGCCGGACCAGGGAGCCTTTCGCCGCCATCTCCTCCATCATCACGTTGGTAATCACATTTGGATACTTGCCAAAGCCCAGGGCATCCAGTTTATTGGCATCGTAAGGCCTCCACCCGGTAGCCAATATTACCGCGCCGTAGCGTTCTGCATTCTCGTCCTGGAGCAGGATATCCTTGTATGCCCGGCCACCCGCCTCAGCGGCTTCTCCACCCTCGGCCGGTTTGGCCTCCTCTGTTGCTGGAGCGGCTGCCTTAGGAGGCACATCCCACTCACCTTCAGTCCCCGCCGGTTTAAACGAGACATGATATAGCCCCGGCGCACCGGCTATACGGGACACCTCCGTCTCTGTGCGTACATTGATCTTCGCATGGCTACTAACCGCGCTGATCTTGGACTGGATGTCCGGTGTCTCTATATCGGTATATGGGTAGGTCCTGGCCGCCTGTTTATAGAGCTTGGCCGCAAACCCGCCCAATTCCTTCTCTTTTTCCACGAGAGTGACCTCATAGCCGACACTGGCCGCATCAAGGGCTGCGCTCATACCCGTCACACCCCCGCCAATAACCAGGATCTTCTTATTAATCTCCTCTTCCGGTTTATAGGGCTCAGGAAGCTCACCTTTTTGGGTCTTTATAATCCCCATACGCAGGTAATCCTCGGCCAGCATCTGAAACTCCGGATCAATGGCCGCCTCTTCTCCTTCGCCTCCTGCTTTTTTTGCCTCATGGCTCCAGACCACGCCTTCCCGCAGATTTACCCTCTCCACCAGTACAGGGCCGAATTCAAAAACATCATACATGACCCTTGGTGAACAGGCAGCGATGATCAAGGTATTGACCCCCTCCCCTGCGATATCTTGTTTTATCAAGTCAACACCGGCCGGACCGCACAGGAAAGGATGGGTTTTACAAAGTGGAACCTTGGAACTGGCAGCTACCGCAGACAGCTTTTCTATATCAAGTGATTTACCGATATCACAGCCGGTACAGATGTATACTCCGTATTTCTTTTCCATCTACCTACCTCCTCACCAAAGTTTGAATAGCCTTCATCGCTGCTCCGGTAGCAGTCTCAGCACAGGAAACAACATCCAGGGGTTCTTTGGCACAGCCACAGGCAGAAATTCCCCTCTGTGGATCGGCCAGAACAAAGCTGCTCTCGTTCAATGGAACATTAAGAGAAATATTTGTCCCGGCCATGGCGGGCTGCATCCCCGTGGCCAGGACAGCCATATCCACCTTTTCATGGACTTTTGCCCCGGTTGCCGTATTCTCAGCAACCACCGTTACATCCTTTGTAGCGGGATCTTCCTCGATTTGCGCCACCTTACCTTTAATTAATGTGATATTGGGATTGGCAGCGACCTTACGGTAGAAATTTTCATATCGGCCGGGGGTTCGAATATCGATGTAGTATATAGAGATTTTCGCTTCCGGATACTGTTCCGCCACATAAGTTGCCTGTTTCAATGAGGCCAAACAGCAAATATATGAACAATATGGCAGATGGTTTTCATCTCTGGAGCCGGCGCACTGGACAAAAGCGATCTTTTTTATCTCCTTCCCATCAGAAGGCCGTAAAATCTTGCCCGCAGTCGGTCCATTGGGCGCGGCTAATCTCTCCATCATCATATTGGTAATGACATTTTTATATTTTCCGAATCCGAGGTTATCCATCTTAGCAGCATCATAAGGCTTCCAACCTGTAGCCCAGACTATGCTGCCGACCTTCAGTTCCAGGGTTTTCGGTTCCATCTTCAGATCGATAGCATCGTATTTACAAACCTCAACGCACCTGGCACAACTTGCCTTCTGGCATATCTTTCCGTCGATAACATATTGCATCGGGAAAGCCATGTCATGCGGCTTATATGCCGCCTTATTCGTATTCATACCGAAGTTAAAGTCATTTTCGCGTGTAACCGGGCACACCTCAGCGCAGGCATTACAGGCCACACAGTTCTCATTTACGTATCGAGGGGTTATTTTCACAGACACATCATAGTTGCCGGGACTCCCTGAAACCTTATCCACTTCGGCCAGGGTATAAAACTTAACATGGGGGTTCGTCTTGATTCTTTTGAAGTTAATCTCCAAGCCGCATGTTGGAGGACATAGCTTTGGAAAATACTTATTTAGCTGAGCTACCCGGCCGCCAAGGTATGGATTCTTCTCCACCAATATAACATCATATCCTACCTCTGCCGCCTCCAGGGCAGCCGTCAATCCGCTAATCCCCCCACCCACGACTAGTATGGTTCCGCTTACAGGACCTGTTCCAGATGTCATGCTATTCCTCCATGGTCGATTTTTCTCGCTCTAAGGACACCAAAAAACCTCCAGGCGTCTTTTACAACGCCTGGAGGCATTGGTCTGTCATTTGTTACGCACTCAACACTTCCCTCTGACCTCGATTAATCCGGAATGATCTGCTTCCACTCCTTCTTAAATACCGACCATTCCTTCTTATCAGGATCGTACTTGGAGTTGACAAAGCACTTCCAGTTCACTTCGTCAACCTTCGGGAAGTCTGACCGGTAAAAGAAGCCCGGATATCTGGTCTCTTCCCTGAAGAGCATGTGGCGGATATGGGCCTCTACCGTACCCAGGCGGTGATATTGTTCCCAGGCCCTCATGAGTTCATGGAGATCGCCCGCCGCCATTTTCTCAGAGTCCTCACGCAGCCACGCCAGAAGCTCCATACATCTCTTCAGCATGGGGCCGCTGGTCATATAGTTGGCATTTGCGCCTGCCCCATACTCGTCACTGGCCTTGATCAGACGGAGCATGAAATGCTTGGGCTTGATGTAGTTCGGGTTGACGTCAGACATGGTGCTGGCGCCCTTGAACTGGTTGTAGGTCTTTACCGGTTTATATATCTCATCAGCCAGTTCTTTGGCGCTCCGCTTCAGAGTCGGCTTTAATCCGGCGTTATCCCGGATATACCGAGCCATCATTTTGGCGCAAATTCTGCCCTCGGCATGGGCACCGGAGGAGAATTTATGACCGGAGGCGCCGACGCCGTCGCCGGACGTGAAGAGGCCGTTTACCGTGGTCATACGGTTGTAACCCCATTTGTAATCCGCCGGGACCCAGTCCTCGTTCGGGCCGCTTACCCAGATACCGCAGCAACCGGAGTGCGAACCGAGGAGGTAGGGCTCAGTGGGCATAATCTCAGAAGGAACCTTCTCCGGCTCAGTGTTCGTACCAGCCCAGAGACCGGCCTGACCGACACTCATATCCAGGAAGTCTTCCCAGGCCTCCGCTTCCAGATGTTTGAACTGCTTGGCATCCATGGTCTTGCCCAGTTCCTGCAGGGCCGTGGCCGTATCAATAATAATCGGGCCGTGACCATCCAACATTTCCTTCAGCATAAGATGGTTTCTCAGACAGGTGGCCGGGACCTTGGCCAGACCGTAGGGCGGATATTCTTCCAGCATGGCTTTATTCTTGGCCATGTAGTTTTCACCCAGGGCGTTCATGGCCTTGGCCTTAAAGAGAAGGAACCAGGCGCCTACCGGACCGTAGCCGTCTTTGAAGCGGGCCGGCACGAAGCGGTTTTCCATCATGGTCAGCTCAGCGCCGACCTCGGCACACATGGTATAGGTGGAACCGGCGTTCCATACCGGGTACCATGCCCTGCCCATACCTTCACCCGTAGAGCGCGGCCTGAATACGTTGACGGCGCCCCCACAGGCTACCATCATGGTCTTGCACTTAAAGACGTGGACCTTGTTTTCCCTGGTGCTAAAGCCTACTGCACCGGCGATGGTGTTGGGCTTATTGGCATCCAGAAGCAGTTTTACGATGAAGATCCTCTCCATGATGTTCTCTTCACCTAAGGCCATTTTGGCGGCCTCAGCCACTATACACTTATAGGACTCACCGTTGATCATGATCTGCCATCTACCGGAGCGGACCGGCTTGCCGCCACCTTTCAGGGTCTTGCCTTCGTCGCCTTTCTGTTTCCAGATCGGAAGTCCCCATTCTTCAAAGAGATCAACAGAGTCATCCACGTGGCGGCCCAAGTCATAGATAAGGTCCTCGCGGACGATACCCATGAGGTCGTTTCTAACCATCCTTACGTAATCATCCGGCTTATTTTCACCCAGGTAGGTGTTGATGGCCGAAAGACCCTGGGCTACCGCGCCGCTTCTCTCTAAAGAAGCCTTGTCCACAAGAATAGTCTTGGCGTTCGGAGCCCATTTTTTAATTTCAAAGGCCGTTCCGCAGGCAGCCATACCGCCGCCCACGATAAGAATATCACACTCATGTTCCGCAATTTCCGGATTGTCTACTGCGGGGAGTTCACCTAAAGGTTTGTTTGGTAATGCCATAGCTAATATCCTCCTTAAAAAGTATAAAGTTCTGAATGGTACGCCTAATTACGGGGTAGTCATCGTCTTGCCCATTTCAGTAAAGAGCAGTTCATTGTCAAGATCGGCTGCCGTCGGATCGGGCTTGCCCTCAAAGGGTTTGATAGAACCTTCAGGTGTCGTCCGAATGGGGAATTTGAAACGCTTCAGATTCCCGTTTCTGAATTTAATCGTCCACATAATGGAATCGGAAGCTCTCATGGGAACCACAGAACCGCCCAGAGGCACAATGTCCGAATATGACCTGACCTCGATGGCGCCCTGGGGACATATCTTTACGCAAGAAAAACATTCCCAGCACGCATCCGGCTCTTGATTGTATGCCTTCATCTCCGCAGTGTTTAACACCATCAGGTCATTGGGGCATATATACATACATGCGGTCTTCTCACCGCCTTTGCAACCGTCGCATTTCTCTGGAATTACAAAACTTGGCATAATTTTTCCTCCTATTTATGTTGTGCTACTGACAGGCTTGTTTCCGTCTACAAACCTCACTCCCTATACATTCTTATTTTTCTCTGATCATCCCCCCTCTCAATATAAATTATCGCTCTAAAGACTCATCCCGTCCGCGGACACAACCTCTGCCCACAGCGCCGGACGGGCACCCAAGAAAGCTCACAGCCGAGCACTTTCTCCTGATTCTTCCAAAATAAGACCTAGTGAATGGTATCTCATTTTATATATGGCATCCGTTAATATGTCAAGAGAAAAAATGAATAATTGCTCACTTTTAGAGAAGAGTCTTCCAAACGAAAAATGGCGGAATATCAACAGGTAATGCAATGCGTTCCCTGTCCATATCTTGTACTTAAGAACACATAAGGCACAACATATGGACTCACCCCTCACATGGCCTCTCCGGAAGGTAAGCATCGGTGCATACACCCCTGGAGCGCAGGAAGGCCCTGATCCCGCCGGCTTCATTGCGTTTCCATTCGTCAATGGCCTCTTCTGCACTCTTGCTTATGGAAACGGCGATCAGCTTCCGCATCAGCCAGTAGTTGAAAGAAAGAACCAAAAAAGAACTCTCCGGGGTACTGTCCTTAATACAATATTCAGGACACCCCTTAAATCCCCCGCAGAGGTTAAACCTCTCCTGATTGTATATTGAGCAAAGTCCTTCCGGAGTAAGCCTTGGGCAGGTGAACAGGACATAAACCTGAATGTACCTGTTGAAATCTTTAGTTATCCCAAAATCAGGCCCCTTGACCAGACAGTCCGGAAAGAAAAAAGGAGTTACAAAAAAACCGTAAAGCGTCAGTACGTTAAGATTGCCTTCTATGTCTTTCCGGAGGTTCTCGCCGGCCGCTACTACGGTGTTGGGCAGGTCTTTCCCGGCCACGGTTCTCGGGATAACCATTGAAGTAATAATGGGATCGCAGCAGTTGTATGCACAACCGACACCGCACGGGACGCCTTTCAGCTTCGGGAAAGACCTGTATCTTTCCCGGTAGAAGAGCTCGGGGAAGCCGGCTGTATTTACAGACAGTGTCATAATGGCAAGACTATGAGTTACTCCACAACCCACACGGTACAGTCCTTGGCATAGTTAACAATCTTGCTGCTGACGCTGCCGAACAGGAACTCCTCTTTTTTTGAGATGCCCCGCCTGCCGACAACCACCGTACCCTTGTTTTCGTGTTGCGCGTGTCTGATTATGGACTCGGCTATATATGCGCTAGGCGCAGTTACTTGTTCTGTCCTTATGCATTCTTCCGGCACAGCATGTTCTCTCATGATATTTCGTGCCTCTGCCAACAAGGCAGCGGAGGTCTGTTTTTGCTTCTCAATGTGGGTCTGTCTTTCCGCGGCAGAAGGGAAGAAATCTTCGCCCATGTCTTCAATAATATTCAGTATAGTTATGCGGTAATCCCCGGATGAGCCCACAATGTTAGCCACATAGCGGATGGCACGCCTTGAATTCTCGGAATTATCTATACTAAGGAGAATATTCTTTCCCGGGTCCACTTCTCCCATTGTATCTCCCCCCTTTTTCTTTTATCTGAGTTCCTCTGTCGGATCGGTAACGCTCCACAGATAGAGAACTACCAAACTACAGGTCCGCCCGCGCCTCCTCCAAGTCTTCAAGGAGTTCCCAGACCGTTTCGTAAAAGACCGTGGCGCCCGCCGAAAAATGCATCAAAACCCGGTTCAAACCCTCCGGTATCTGCGGATATACTTTTTTTAGATTCACTACCCTGTTTGACCATACAATATTTGTGTCTTCATAGTAGAGTCTGTCCAGAACTTCAGGTCGCTCGGCCTTCAGCTGCTGCAAGGTACAACTCCCGCCTCCCACAACAGCCGCCAGGATGTTTCCCAGACCGAACATGTCGTAACCGAAACGCGACCCTTTGGTCGAGTAGTTGTAGTCAAAATCAATCCACCTAAACAAGCTGTCCGCCTTGTCGATGAGGATATGATCCTGCCTGATGTCTCCGTGCACTTCATCCTGATCATGCAGCCAACCCATGGCACGGAAGCAAACGATGAGCCTGTCCAACAGAGAAGGCAGGGTTTGATAGAAATATTCATCATATTCCACACGCAGGCTCATGAGGTGTTCGTAAAGAGAAGGTCCATTAATGAAATCCAGAACTCTGATAGGATTCCCACGTATCTGTTCCACCGTACGCCCCTGCATGAAGTTCGGGTGTCCTTCCACCTTTTTCAGAATGCGGGCTTCCTTGGCGGGGCTTCGCGCAAGTTTAAACTTTATCCCCCCAATATGGCTGTCGAATTCTTCAAAAAAACAGAATTTGATAATTTTTTTAACATAATTGTCCCGCAGATCCACTACCCTCTTCACCCAGTATTTGGGTTCATCCTCGATCCCAAAACGCTTCTCCGTCTCTACCCCGCGAATCAAGTAATACCTGTCACCCAGCGCCAGGATATCATTATAGTCCACGGCAAAAAAATCCATGTCAGCGCTAACGAAGCGGAATACCTTTGGCGAAGAATCCTCACCAAGATATTGCCTGGCCAGGGCCTCTACAGCCTCTTTGTCATTAATCTCCATAGCCGGCTATTCCAAGATTTTCGAACAAGATTCCGGGGCAAATTAAAACCTGCCCCCCTGTGATCAAAGCAAAAAAATGCCGGTATGGCGACACCCATTATGAATGGCCACCATACCGGCATGATCAACGCAACTGTAATTAAGAATACTATTACCTTCAGGCCGTGGTTACTTCATCTCCTCACCAGTAGCAAACTTCTGCAGCTTGATCTCTACCTTCTCGGTCAGGCCTGAGTAGTATTTCCGCAGGATATCGAGGACTTCGGTACGGCCAAAATGATCCGGAACCTCCTCGCCCTCGGACAGCATCTTGCGCAGCTTGGTGCCGCTCAGGATGACGCGGTCCGCCTTGGTGTGCGGGCAGGTGCGCATTGAGGCCATGCCGTCGCACTTATGGCAGTAGAATGTCCAGTCAATCTTCAGCGGTTTGCATTTGAGATACTTTCCGCCTTCGCCCTTCGGGATCTTGTCGAAGATCGTCTGCGCATCAAAAATACCATAGTAATCGCCCACACCCGCGTGGTCGCGGCCGATAAGCATGTGGGTGACACCGTAGTTCTGACGGAACGTGGCGTGGAGCAAGGCCTCTCTCGGCCCGCCGTAACGCATTTCCATAGGATAGCCGGCCTGCACCACCATGTCCTTATTGAAGTAGTTCTCAACCAGGACATCTATACACTTGACACGAACGTCAGCAGGTATGTCACCGGATTTCAAAGCGCCGATCAGCGAATGGATGATAACGCCATCGCAGACCTCGATAGCGATCTTGGCCAGGTACTCGTGTGAGCGGTGCATAGGGTTACGAAGCTGCAACGCGGCGATACGGCTCCATCCCTTATCCTGAAAAATCTTTCTCACTTCGGCCGGTTTCTTATAGATGCCGGCAAACTTTGTGGGGTAGTCCAGTTCGCTCAAGACCTTTACAGGTCCAGCCAGGTTGACTTCTTTTTGCTTATGGACCTTCTCGGCACCGGGATGGCCCGCGACGTCATCCGTCGTGAAGACCTGCATACATTCCCAGGTCTTGTCGGCCTCGGTCATCTCGTATTTCTCTACCACCTTCATCGTCGCCATAATCGTGCCGGTAGCGTCATCCACCAGAGCGATCTCTGAGTCCGGCTTGATCGCGTCGGCATCTGCCTTGCTGCAATCAATCGTAATGGGAATCGGCCAGAAGGTGCCGTCGGCCATCGTGAAGTTCTCGCACACACCCTTCCAATCCTTCTTGGTCATGAATCCGTGCAAAGGACTGAAGGCGCCGATACCCATCATTATCAGGTCAGAAGTAGCCCGCGAATGGATCCGGACCTGTTTCAGGGTTTTTGCCTTGGTCAACTCCGCTTCACGCTCTTTCCCCTCCAGTAAACTACATACCAAACCTCTCCCGCCATGTGGTTCAATTAAAGCCATTCTATTTCCTCCTTATGATTCATCAATAATAATGTGGTAATGCGTCGTTACGCCTCACCATTTAATAGACATGAAATGATATTCTTACCTCGATCCCCCAAAACACCCCCCTCCATTAAATATTATCTGCAAGCCAAAGGCTTAGAACACAAAGAATCTATTTTTAGACTTAGCTTTTTTATATACTGTAAGATTCCGTCCCTGTCAAGGACTAAATGAATGAACACTCACTTTTTGTTAAAATATACACATGAGCAAATATTAATAATATCATATTGTTGCCGGATGAGATTGACACACTATATGTTGTGCCTGTACACACTTGCCCACAGTATAGAGAATGGCAACCATCATTATCGATGGTCTATATTATGTCAACGTGTTAATTTTTATCCAATTTTTTCATTCTAGAAATGGAAGCTGTCATTCCTTCGCTTCACGGCTTGCGCAGCGACCCTTTCGGGACTCGCAGGCGGGGAAGGCTTGCCCCTTCCAGCCTCTAACGGGCTGGTTTTCCCCTTCCTGCTCGCCCTCGAAGGGCGCCCCACTGCTCCAGCAAGTTTCGCTCAGGAACAACGGCTTCCATAAGAATGTAGGGAAAGTCCTAATTATAAGGAAAACTTGATAATTCTATCGGGATGAGTGTAAATGGTAAAGTGATCTTCCCGGGCAAAGCCGATCAACGTCAGGCCGACCCTATCGGCCAGGGCAATGCCCCGATCGGTAGTTGCCGCGCGTGAAATAACAATGGGGATGCCTGCCTTGGCGACCTTGGCCACCATATCCTCCGGTTGCCGGCCGCTGCACACCAGAAAACATTCCGAAAGGTTATGGCCGTTTTTAAAGGCATAGCCCACCACCTTGTCCACCGCGTTATGGCGCCCGACATCTTCCGCTGCCCGGATCAGCTCGCTATGGCGGTTAAACAAGACCGCAATGTGCAATCCCCCCGTCCTCTGCCAATAGCTTGCAAAGGAAGATAAAGAACCGGCGCAGGACAGGGCTTGTCTTTCCGAAATCTGTAGCGCCGAATCTATGGGTGGAATATCCCTTGACGGTCTGTCGCCAACGGCTACACCGGTTTTGCTGCGTACATGGATTCCAGCTTCGTCGATATTGACTTCGGCGATCTCCTCAAAGGCCAAAAACCCATCCGTCACCACGCGGCCGATGGCATAATCCTCCAGGTCCGCAGGTGAGACGCTAACCGTAGCAACCAGGTTCCGGTCTATAAAAAAACGGCGAGACGCCTCACATGCCACCTCGTCTGAGACCATCTGGCGGCCATTTTTATTGACTTGAATGACCGGGAATGATTTAATGAGCCCGGAAGACATGATGGACAACCCCTTTAAAATTCGAACTTCGAATTTTTGTAACAATTTAGCGTTTTGAAAATGCATGATAAAGATTGCAAAGAAACATATCAAATCTGGAAATCAGGAACTCAGGGAAGTGCAAACCCAAATAAAGAGGGCCTATCTTTTCCTGATTTCCTGAGTTCCAGATTAATAGCCTTTTCTGAGTGTAGAACGGTTTCAACCACCTAAAGTGTTTCGAAATTTTTATCTCTGTGTCCCTTGTAAGGCAGATATTATAAGATACTCTATTATGAGACAAAAATGAAAGAATTCTTTAAGGTCAAGACATCCGACGAGGTATTCGCCATTATCAACGAGTTCCCGGTTGGACCTACAGAAGAAATCTCTCTGACAGAAGGTACCGGGCGCATTTTGGCTGAACCCATTATCTCACCGGAAGATATGCCGCCCTTTAGTCGTTCTACTATGGATGGATATGCGGTTCGGGCCAGAGATACCTTCGGTTCCTCTGAAAGTATGCCCGCCTTGCTGACCGTAGCCGGCAGCGTAGAGATGGGCGCATCTCCTTCCCGGGCGCTTTCGGGCGGGCAGGCATATAGGATCCTGACCGGCGGGATGCTCCCCCCAGAGGCTGATGCCGTAGTCATGCAGGAATATACACAACAAGCGGACGAGACGACTATTGAGGTCATGAAAACGGTTGCCCCCGGCGAACATGTTGTTTTGCAGGGAGAAGACTTGAAAAAAGGCGAAGAAATCCTACCCCAGGGGCACAGGTTACGCCCCCAGGATATTGGAGCGTTGGCCGCAATTGGCCGGCAAAAGATCATCGTCTATCAAAAACCACGGGTGGTTATTATCTCCACCGGGGACGAGATAGTCCCGATTGAAGAGATGCCGCCACCTGGTAAAATCAGAGATATCAACGCCTATACGCTTTGGGCCGCAATACTTGAAAACGGCGGAGTACCTATTTACCTGGGCATCGTGCCGGACAAATTTGACGCCCTTCGCGCAAAATGCGCGGAGGGGATAGAACAGGCGGATACTATCCTTGTATCCGGCGGTAGTTCCGTAGGCAGTCGTGATTTTACGGCCGCGGTGTTCGAGTCCTTTCCTGAAAGCCGGATACTGGTGCACGGCATATCTGTAAGTCCGGGAAAACCCACTATCATAGCCAGGGCCGGGAAGAAGGCCCTCTGGGGATTGCCCGGCCATCCGGCATCTTCCATGATCATTTTCTGGCTCTTCGTCCGTCCCTTGCTCCAACGAACCGGAGGTCTCGATCCACAAATAATAACTCACCCACAACTCATAAAGGCCCGGCTGTCTCGTAATGTACCGTCTGCGCAGGGCCGGGAGGACTATGTCCGGGTAAGGATTTTTCGTGATGAAACGGGTTATACCGCTGCCCCTGTCTTCGGAAAATCAGGGCTTATTTCCACCATGACCAAGGCCCACGGATTAATCAGGGTCGATATGAATACAGAAGGACTGGATAAGGGCTCCATAGTCGATGTCTATTTATTTTGAAAACCACTCACCGCAAAGGCGCAAAGGGCGCAAAGTTAAATGACAAAGCTCAAATGTCAAAAGTACCACTGGCTTAGTGTTTTGGCATTTTGGGCTTAATACATTTTTTCTCTGCGTATTTTGCGTCTTTGCGGTGAAAAATTTAATAATTATTTCTGAATAATCAGGAGGTCGTGGGATTGCGAAAAATTTATCTGGAAATGAAGACCCTGGCCGAGGCCCAGGAGATATTCTTCAATGCCCTTGATTATACGCCTATACTCAAGAGTGAAAAGATTCCTGCGGCTGAGGCCCTGGACAGAATTACCGCCGAAGCTGTGTATGCCCGTTTTTCTTCCCCGTCCTTTCACTCCGCAGCCATGGATGGTATAGCCGTTCTGGCTGAAGATACCTACGGCGCCTCCGAAGGAAACCCCAAACAACTGACCATCGGCAAGGACACCTTCTTTGTCAACACCGGCCATATCCTGCCACCCGGGACCAATGCCGTTATCATGATTGAAGAGGTCCACCAGATAGACGAAAAAACTGTGGAGATACAGGCCCCGGCCCATCCCTGGAAATATGTGCGCAAGGTAGGCGAGGACATCGTGGCCACCGAGCTGATACTTCCCCAAAACCACCGTATAACACCGTTTGACATCGGCGCACTCCTGGCCGGGGGGATATTTACGCTTTCGGTAAAGAAAAAACCGCGCGTAGTTATCATCCCTACCGGCAGCGAGCTCATAGCCGCCGAAGACATTACCGGTGATGCCCCGCGGCAGGGAAAGATCATTGAATATAATTCGCATATCCTGGCCGGTCTGGTGAAAGAATGCGGGGCCATCCCCATCCGGCACGAGATAATATCCGATGATTATGATCGCATCAAAGGCGCCGTACAAAAGGCCTGCGCTGCTGATTATGACTGCATAATAATTAATGCCGGCTCCTCGGCCGGCTCAGAAGATTATACCTATACAGTCATAAAAGAATTGGGCCGGGTCCTGGTTCACGGAGTAACTATTATGCCCGGGAAGCCTACGATATTAGGCATCATCGCCGGCAAACCGGTCATAGGAAATCCAGGCTACCCGGTATCGGCGGTCATCTCCTTCGACCAGTTTGTCCGTCCCATTCTTTATAAAATGCTGGGTATCCCGCCACCGGAACGCCCCCGTATTACGGCCAGACCGGCACGCAAGATCCCTTCCAAGCTGGGCATGGAGGAATTTCTCAGGGTCAATGTAGGTCGCGTAGGCGATACAACCATTGCCACTCCCCTGCCCCGCGGCGCCGGATCAATTACTACCCTAACCAGGGCCGACGGCATACTGCGCGTACCACATCTTTCCGAGGGAATAAACGCCGATGAAAAAGTGGAGATAGAACTTCTAAGAGAAGCCCGTGAAATCGCGAATACCCTGGTCATCATCGGAAGCCACGACCTCACCATAGACGTGTTAGCCAACGAGATCAAAAAAAGGACGCCCCGGTTAAGCCTGTCCTCCAGCCATGTAGGCAGCACCGGCGGGCTGCTGGCCATCGGTAAGGGCATGGCCCACATGGCCGGCTCACATCTCTTTGACCCGGAGACAGGGGAATATAACATCCCATATATCAAAAAAATAATCCCTGATGTTCCGGTAAAATTGGTAAATCTGGTCTATCGAGAGCAGGGATTGATAGTCCCTAAGGGGAACCCCAAAGGTATCCAGTCTATTCACGATCTCAGGCGTAAAGACATCGGCTTTATCAACCGGCAGGCAGGCTCCGGCACCCGCATCCTGCTTGACTTCCAGCTCAAGAAGCTGGGTGTCTCTCCTGCTGAAATAAACGGCTATGAAAGGGAAGAATACACCCACATGTCGGTAGCCGTGGATGTCTTAAGCGGCAGCGCTGATGTCGGCCTGGGCATATATGCTGCGGCCAGGGCGCTGGGGTTAGATTTTATTTCGGTAGTTAAGGAGCGTTACGATCTGGTCATACCGGCTATATTTTGGGATGATGAAAGGATCCGTGCACTCATGGCAGTTATCATGTCGCCTGAGTTTAAGGAAATCGTTGAACAGTTGGGCGGTTATGATACGAGCCGAACCGGTGAGCTTATCTGGACGTCATAATAACGAAAGGTATAAGGTGCAGCCGAGCGAAGCGAGGGAACAAGGCCGCGGGCCAAGATGTCAGCTTAATGCCCTTGTCAGCAGTTTTTTGACAAGGGCATTTTGATGGTTAAACTTCTCTCGGCTCGGTGAGCAGTTTTATGCCTTTAAGAATTTCGTTAAATCTTTTTTCTGAAACCTTACCAATTTTTTCAACCAAGTCGTTTTTATTAACAGTGTAAATTTGCGAAATATTCACGACACTTTTTTTAGGAAGGTTGGCTTCACCTTTATTCAGTAAAACGTTGCCCGGCGCCTGAGCTCTTTTGATGTTTGAGGTAAGAGCACAAATTACTACCGTATTAATTTTGCTCGCGTTAAATAAATTGTTTTGAATAACTACGTGAGGATGCCGATAGCCCGGCTCAGACCCTGATGGCTGACCAAGGTCAACCCAATAGATTTCACCTTGTCCGATTACCATGTCTCTTGCCCTATGATTTTGCGGTGTTTAGCTTTCATAGATGTAGAAATTTTTCTTTCTTCATCATCTGGGTGGTCACTGTATGCATCATTCAGTTGGGCAAGCAGTGTTCGGTTTTCTTCTTTTTTCAAATAATCCCTCACCGCGATGGTAAACAGCCGGCTACGTGAAACATGTAGTTTATGCGCCAGCTTGTTGACCTTGTCAAATAATTCTTCATCCAACGATATAGCGGTTTTGACTCCAGACATATTTCACCTCATGCATCGTTTTGTAATTGTATTATGCAATCAGTTTATACCGTTGTCAATACTTAATGGCGGAATGAAAGTTTTGACTGCTAACGCCAAGCATCAGCGGCTGCCAGTGAATCTCTCGACATGCAACACCCCCGGTTTGCGCAACGTCATTACGGATGCCGCCTAACACAAAGCGCGCCTGTAAACAAAATTAAGTGTAATGTACTATTACTTTGTTTACTTTGCCTTCTTCATTAAAGAACATTACTTCTATAGCCATTTTTCCAAGAACTGATTTATAGTAAACAGCTATAGATCCGACACCTTCTGTTACTTCTTTCAATTCAAAGTGTAGACCCGGGACTTTCTTGAATGCTGCTTCCCAGTAATTTCTAATTTTCTCCTTTCCTTTCAATGTCCCGGTTTCTATACCCAATGCAACTTTAATCATAGGAGTGGTAATTTCAAAGCTATCACTATAGTGCGATAAAATTCTATCGAGATCGTGAGAATTCCATGATTCGATCCATTCATTTGCAAATTTTTTTGCGTTAATTTCCATTTGCCCGCGAAGATGGGTTGCAGTTAATCGAATAAGTTCTTGTTACTTTTTTTACCGGCGGCCCCACATCCTGCTCGCTGGAAACCGGATTTATCTGCGATCCGGTGGCGCCGTTTGTTAACAGATTTACATGATTCTATCTTTGTAGTGTTCCGGTTCTCTGTGAAGATGCGCCACCGCCGTGATTAAAATTTCCTCTTTTTCTATCACGTAAAGAAGAGCATAGGGGAAACCTTTTAATATGCAACGTCGTGTTCGCTGGCCTACTTTCGTCCATGCTTCTGGCATAAGTCTAATACGCTCGGTAGCTGCTGATGTTTCCTGGAAAAAACGAAAACCCAACCCAGGTAATTGGTGGTCGTAGTACCGCACAGCCTCATCCAACTCAAGATTAGCGGGGGATATCAGCCGAATCTTCAACGGTCATACCTCTTTTTGATTTCTTCCCAATCAATTGCCTCAAGCTCTCCTCGTTTATAAGCCTTATACCGAGCCTCCGATTCAGCTATCCAGCTTTTTTCGATTTCCGGATCAGGCTTGTCAAGGCTGTATAAAATGGCCTCAACTAACCGGATTCGTTCTGTCGGCTTAAGTCCTATAGCTTTCTTCGCTAGTTGATCTACTGACTTCATAGTATTCCTCCTTTTCGGTGCTAATCGGGATAGGGAGGAGCCTCACGATTCCCCTACTCCTTCACCCCGATAGCCCTGTGCCATGCCCGGTACACACGCTCGCCCTCCCCGTTCGCTCACTATGATTCATTAGCAGGAGATTTTTCAGAAGCTAACCCCTTTTCCAATATAATGCGCCTGGACAACTTAAGGACCTGCCTGCCTAACTTTGTAAGAGTCCAATAGGCTTCTTTGTCATGCACGGAATGTTTCTTTCTAGAGGGTTCGATAAGGTCCAAAGCGGCAAGGTCCGCTGTTCGCTCCGAAACTATGTTTTTCCCAATAGGCCACTTGCTATAATAACCGATGCCGGCAAGCGCCAGAGCCATATTTTGTGCCATTCCCAAAGCAGAATTCTCATCCAACAGGTTAGGGGCCACCGCCGAAAATATATCGAACAGCGTAGTTTCGTAACGCTCGGAGGATTTCCAGTCAACGGTCTTTCTTACATTGATCTTGAATGAGTTATTTAGAAGTATTTGTGATACTTGCCGTACTTCATCCACCTTTTCATCCCTTTGTCGTTTCAATACTTCTAACTCAATCCTGAGGGAAGAATTCTCCCCACTTAACCTGGTTAATTCTCTGATCACCTCAGGGCCTGTGGTTTCTGATGCCTTAACCCACCCTACTCTTGGATTCGTGTTAATAGCCTTCATTAACGAGATTGAAACCTTCGCGTGCAGATCTTCTTTATTGATCCAGAAATTAACCAACCGGCTTTGTACTTTTGACCGAAATTTCTCAATCGATCTCTTCGACTTGGTGGCTGACTCCATCTTGTCAGAAGGCCATGGAGCTTTTTCGTCCAAAACAAACCCAAGCACAGGTACACCTACGCTTGCAGCATAGTCATACTCCTTTTCTGTGTAACTAATTCCCTCTGAAGTGACTGAGCCATACCTATGAGCAACTACTGCGATATAGTAATCAGAGGCTTCTATCTGGCGCTGGATTATTTTCCACTGCTCTTCATCAGCTGCGCTGAACATTTCCATACCAACTGGTATATGGCCCATTTCGAGAACCGCCCTTACCACTTGTTCTCTCTCGTACTTTAGGTCTTCATAGGTTGAACTGACAAAAACTTGGTATTTCCTTTCCATTTGTGTGTACCTCATAAGCTAACATTATATATATCGACTCGCCTTTTCTCGTCGATATCTGCATTTAGAGGTAATCGTATAAGAATTTGCTGGATAACACAATAAGAAAAGAACTATTTAAATATTAGAGAGATAGGGTCGAAAAGCCAAAAAAACAAGACTGGTTTTTTAAGGAATAATTTATGTTGCGGCTACTGAAATTTGCTGCTATTTTTTAGTATAAAGGTTGTCCTATGATCTACCCTCAGCGTATTATAGAAAATATAATCAGGGAAGCCATTGAAAAGGGCGAGTTTGACAATCTGCCCGGCAAAGGGAAACCCCTGGTCTTCGAAGACGATAGCCACGTCCCTGAAGATCTGCGCCTGGTCTATAAAATTTTAAAAAATGCCGATTGTATCCCACCGGAACTGCAGTTGAAGAAGGATATCCGGGCTGCCCAGGACCTGTTATCCGGGCTCACCGATGAAAAGGAAAAATACCGGCAGATGAAGAAACTGAATTTCCTGGTCATGAAGCTCAACGTCATGCAGAAGCGACCTGTGAATTTTGAAGAAAACCAGATTTATTACGAAAAACTAATCGACAAGATGAAGTAATTTTCATCCGGAAAGCCAGGCTTTCCGGATGAAAATGAATGATTCTCAGCCCCCTCACAAAAGGCCAATCTCATCCCCCGACGGCGAAATAGATCAGGGTAAGGAGAAACAGGAATATGGTGGCCACACCGGCCGATACGCCGATAGGTATCCTGTAAGTATTCACATTATATGGCTCGTTTCGGACCGCCTGATATTTATCCTTGGGGTCGCCACGGAAGTAGGAAGCAATAAGTCGGCCCGCTCGATACGGGTTTTTGGCAAGAAGTGCGAAACCCTTCACATCACTGGTAAGAAAAGCTTGCACTCCTGAGCGTAATGCGTTCAGCGGCTTTTCACAGAACCACGCAACGCCACGGCCAAACATTCTATAAAACCAATCCGTATCCATGCTGACCGTTGGTTCTCCCCCCAGCTTGTCTATGTAGAGCCAGAAAGCAGCGGCTGTCAGTAACAGCATCTGCATCGCGGCTACGACCTTATCCGCAGTATAAGGATGGAAATCAACCGGATAAGGAAGGATATTATACAGTACCTGGGGATAGACGCCAGTGAGTATGCATAAAAATGCCGTCAGCCCCATCGCTACCAGCATGTTCAGTGGCGGTTCTTTAGCCTCTATTTTGTCCTCCTGCCCGGTAGGCTTGCCAAACCAGGTACCCCAGGGAAGCTTCAGACCCGTATGGAGGAATGTCCCTATAGAGGCAAGGTGAAGCATAAGTTCGATAGCCGGTCGGTTCAGCATGCCGGCAGCGGCTATGACCATGGTCTTGCTGACAAAACCATTGAATAAGGGTACGGCCGAGATGGAAAAGGCGCCAATCATATAGAGTGTGACGGTAATGGGCATCATCCGGTACAGGTTTCTACCCTGTAATTCGGTCATCTTACGCCGTCCCGTCACGTAAATCACCGCGCCGGTACCCATGAAAAGTAATGCCTTGTAAAGAATGTGACAGAAGGCATGGGCACTTGCACCATTTATGGCTAATTCACTTCCCAAACCGACGCCACAGACCATATATCCGACCTGACTGATAATGTGGTAGGCAAGAAGCCTTCGGATATCATTCTCGAGAACCGCGTAAACCACACCATAGAGGGCCATGATCGCCCCAAGCCATATCAGAAGCTCGGTTCCGGCAAATCCTCGCGCCAGTACGTATACGGCGCTTTTCGTGGTAAAGGCAGTCATGAATACGCTGCCGGTCACTGTCCCCTCCGGATAGGCATCCGCCAGCCAGGCATGGAGTGGAGGCACCGCGGCATTGAGCAAGAAACCGAAAAGGATGAAATTTGAAGCCAGTGTATCGGACTTCAGCAGTGAAAAGGCCGTTGATCCCGTCTCGACCACGTGCATGACAATACCGGCCAACAGAATCGCACCGCCAGCCAGGTGCACAAAAACGTATCTGAATCCGGCGTCGAGGGCCGCCTGTTCCCGCCTGTACCAGACCAGAAAAACAGAGGCCCCGGCCATAATCTCCCAGAAAACGAACAGGGTGAAAAGATCTCCGGTAAAGACCACCCCAAGCGTACTCCCCATATACAGAAATGCCGCCACGTGCTGCCCGTCTTCTTTTATGTGGATCGCATAGACCATCCCCAGGAATGACATGATGACAAAGATGTAGCCGAATACCATGCTCAGTTTGTCAACGCGGCCTAAGATAAGCTCATATCCCAGGAATTGATAAATCCAGTAGGTGCCCTGGGGCATGTTGAGAAGATCCCAGAATGCAATGGCCGGGATCAGGAGCAAAAAGGCCTGTTTCAAAAGCCTGAGCCTGTTCCCTAACAGGGGAATGAGGAACGCCCCGACGATATATATGAAGGCTGGAGGAACTATATCAATCATAATAACCCTCCTTCTTCTGCAGCCAGCCATGACCGAGCGCCTTGGAGACAACGATGATGACGATGCATCCGATGAATCCAAAGACCGCATCAAACACCGGTATCTTTTGCCACCAGAAATGGGGATGTGGATTGGTAAAAACCAGCCCCAGCAGACAGCTCAGGGCAATCGAGCCGAAAAAAATGTACTTGAAGGTCTTCATAATATTAACTTACCCCCAGAATGTTATTCACAGCCAAGGCAGTTATGTTAAAGAATCTGAAAAAGGCATCCGGATAAACCCCCAGGATCACCGCCATGACGGCGGTAACCACAAGCGGGACGACCATAAACATCGGAGCCTCGTCAAAATGCGGTTTGACATCATCTAAGGGCTTCTTGAAGAAGGCCTTATAAATAATGGGGAAAAAGAAGGCCACGTCCAGCAAGGCACTGGTCAGCAGTATAAAGAGAAAGACTATTTCTTTGGACTCCATGGCCCCTAGACAAAGGTACCATTTACTTATGAAGCCATTTACCGGCGGAACCCCTGCGAGGCCCATAGCGCCTATAGTAAAGGCAGCGAAGGTAAGCGGCATCTGCCTGCCCAGGCCATCCAGTTGACTAACGTATTCCTTATGGGTTTTGACATATATGGCCCCGGCACAGAAAAAGAGGGTGATTTTCATAAAACCATGGAAAGCCATATGCAGTATCCCACCGGTAATACTGCTCTTCGATAATAAAGCGGCTCCCAACACCATAATAGAGAGGCAGTTTATCGTCGAAAATGCCAGTCGCCGCTTGAGATGATCCTGCCCTAAAGCCAACAATCCGGCAGCAAGTATGGTGAAGGAAACAAAATAGGCCAGGGGCAACCACAATCCCAGATCACCGAGGAGCTTGGGGCCAAAGATAAAAAGGATAACCCGGAGACATCCAAAGACACCGGCTTTCACCACGGCCACGGCATGGAGGAGGGCGCTGACCGGTGTGGGGGCGACCATGGCTGTGGGCAGCCATTCATGCATAGGCATGATCCCGCCCTTCACCCCGAACCCGAGAATAAGGGTTATCAGGAGTAAAGTCTGTATGGCAGGTGACCCATGTCCGGCCAGAAAGCCGCCCGCCCGAAAATCCAGGGTCCCGGTCAGGTTGTAGAGCATCGCTGTTGAAAACAGTATCAGAGTGCCGGCGGTCAGGGTATAGAAGAGGTACTTTCGACCGCCCATGACGGCCTCCTGGGTCTCTTTATGAACCACCAGTGGCCAGGTGGAGATCGTAAGAATCTCGTAGAAGACAAACAGAGTCAACAGATTGGCGGAAAACGCAATACCAATAGCGGCAGACATGCACATGGCAAAGCCAAAGAAGTAACGCGTCTGGGCGTGCTCATTCAGCCCCCGCATGTAGCCTATGGAATAGAAGGAAGTAGCAATCCACAGGGTAGAAGACAGAAGGGCAAAAATCATCCCGAAGGGCTCCACTCTTAGCTGCAAGGGGACACCGGGAATTATGGGTAGAATTGTGTACTCTATGATCTTTCCATCGGTAATCAGTGGAATCATGGAGACCACCACGGAGAATTTGATGAGTGCCGCCAGAATCGTCCAAAATTCCCGGACATTCTTGTGCTTTTCTCCCGTAAGAAGGATCAGCGGGGCAGCAATAAGTGATACCAGAACAGCAAGTAGCGGCTTTATTGAATATACGATTTCCATCCTGTCTCCTCCCGGTTAAAAGCTTGCCGGAACCGCAAAGCGAATGATAAAGGCGATAATGCGTTCATTAAAGATACCTAACAAGACTACTCCAGCCGCCATAATAAGGATGGGGACAAGCATACTTAAAGGAAGCTCATCCCGCTTTATCTCCTCGTGTGTCCCGCCGTCGGTGGCATAGGCAGTCACCGGTGGTTCCAGGTAGATATTCTCTATAACCCGAAAGAAGTAAACGGCGTTTAACAGACTGCTAGCCAACAGAACCACTATAAAGGCCCACTGTCTTGCATCGATCGCGCCTAAGACGAGATAAAACTTGCTAAAGAACCCACCAGTAGGCGGTATGCCTATCATGGAGAGGGCGGCGATGGTAAAGGCAGCCATGGTAAAGGGCATCTTTTTATGCAGTCCCCGAAACTGCGTAATATCCCGCATACCCATCTTGTACATTATTCCGCCGGCCACCAGGAACAGGGTCCCTTTCATAAAGGCATGGTTCAAAATGTGCAGTAAGCCGCCGGTAAGCCCCATCCGGTTGGCCAGCCCGATACCCAGCACGATATACCCGATGTTCGCTATGGAAGAATAGGCCAGCATCCTTTTCAAATCGGTCTGGGCGATGGCCAGGATCGAACCGGCGATAATGCCGCCAGCCGCCACCCAGGTCAGGATCTGAGTTATTGGGATCAGGTCTATGGAAAAGTGCGGTTTAAACAACGTAAAGAAAATCCGGACCATGAGATAGGCCATAACCTTGGTGAACAGGGGGGCGATAACCGCGCTGGTGGCAGAAGGCGCATAGGTATATGCATCCGGAAGCCACACATGCAACGGGAAGAGACCCATTTTGACAGCGATTCCCACCGTAAACAAGGCAAAGCCGACCAGCACCGCCTTGTTATGATATAGGGCGGGTAATAGCTGGGACAAATCGGCCATGTTCAGCGAACCGGTCGCAATGTACACGTAGCCGATCCCCAGATAGTAAAAACAGGCCCCTATGGTGCCCATGATTACATAGTTGAATGCCGCCATAGGCGCCCCGTCTTCACCCACGGCTATGAGGGCATAGGCAGTGAGGGATGCAATCTCCAGAAAGACAAAGGCGTTAAAGAGGTCTCCGGTGACCGTGATGCCAATGAGGCCGGTCACCATGAGCAGGAAGATACTGTAGTATGGGACTAACTTTTCAGGAATTTCCCGCTCGATACTCTTTTTTGAGTAGATGGCTACCATAAGGCCAATGAACGTCAGCATCACCAGCATAAAGGCGTTGAGGTGATCTACCACGTACTCGATGCCCCAGGGCGGCTCCCAGCCCCCTTGCCAGTAGTGAATCGTCCCTCTCTCCATAACCAGGTCCAAAATGCCCAGGGAGCATAGAAAAGATACCCCTAAGGCAGCCAGGACTAACGGGTAACATAGCCACCTCTTAAACCACCCTAGTAGCACCACAAGAAAAGAGGTGATTAGCGGGACGGTTACAATTAATACGATGCATTGTTCGTATCCGTAGCTCATCTCAGGCTCCAGTTTTCTTACGAATCTCTAATATCTCATCCTCAGCCAGGGTCTTATACCGGTTATAAATCATGATTATTATGGCCAGGGCCACTCCGGTTGTGGCGATACCCACCACGATGGCGGTAAGCATCAGGACGTGGGGTATTGGGTTCAGGTACTTACCGGGATCGGCCATACCGTGGAGGTCCTCCGCGGTCAGTATAGGGATGTCGCCCCCCACCTTGGACCCGATAGAAATATAAAAGAGGATTATCGCCACCTGAAAGATATTCATACCTATAAGTTTTTTTACCAGATTCCTCTTCCCGATCATGCCGTAGAGGCCAAGCATCATCAGAAAGATATAGACCCAGTAGTTATATTTACTGATGATGTACTCAAGCATTGTTTTCTCCCCCGCCCCTCTTTTTCTTCCGTAACATCAGGATACAGGCCATCCCGGCCGTATAGATAACCGTGGTCTCCCCCATGGTGTCATAGCCCCGGTAATCAGCAACCACCGTCGTAACTATATTCGGAGTCCCCGTCTCTATGTATGCACCCTGGGTATAACGGGGCGAAACGTGCACGCTGCCCGGCTGATCCGGGTCGCCCCACCTGGGAAAATCCTCTGCCCCGTATACGAGCATGACACCGGTTATGATTACCGTGAGCAAAGCAAACGCTTTCAATCTTTCGCCCTCCTTTTCGTCTTATGGACTGCGGCGATAAACAGGACGGTGCCCACACCAGCCCCCACGCAGGCCTCGGTAAAGGCCACATCCACCGCCCCCATCTCCGTGTAAATAAGGCACATGAAGAAGCTGAAGGACCCGAGGATAATCGTAGCGCCCAAAAGATCTTTTATCTGTAGGGCCGCAATACCGGTTATTACCACAAAGACAAGCAGTATAATATCCAGTGGGACTATCATTCTTTATCTACCTCCTTAAACTGATTATCCAAGGTCCAGGGCTTGACACCACATCTAAAGGCGGCTCTATATAGGGCATGGGTGGATACGGGGCCGGCCAGAAACCAGAAGATAGCGATAAAGATAATCTTTATGCTCACCAGGATATAGGGTAGCGCAAAGTTGCCCGCAAAAGCATTGTAGATGGCTAGACCGACGAGGCATAAGAGAACTGCCAGGGTATCACTCTTGCCCGTGGCATGCATACGGCAATAGAAGTCAGGCAGGCGTAAGAGCCCGATGGTGCCCCCGGTGAAGAAAAGCAAACCCAACAAAAGAAAAATCGCGGTCAGTATCGATCCTATGGTCATGGTATCCATTCTCAAACCTCTCCCATCATTTCAAGATACTTGGACGCAGCCAGGGTGCCGATAAAGTTCAGAAGCGCATAAACAATACTGATATCCACGAACATATCCAGCCGGTCGTATATGAGACCCATAAGGAGCAAAACAATCAGGGTCTTGGTTCCGATGGCCCCCACGCCTACTATCCGGTTCGTTATAAGGGGCCCCCAGATAGCCCGGTAGAGGCAAAGGAATGCCAGAAACAATAATGCAATGCTCACGCCCATAAAGAATCGCTGCATATCGATCATAGTGACACCCCGTAGAACATTACGTTTTTGTATTTACCCTCACACCTCTGCTACTGACGAGGGTTTGCTTACCAGATTGTATTTCTTTAGCTTGGCATATAGGGTACTTCGGCTGATCTTGAGTTTTTTGGCCACCTGGAGCTTGTTCCAGTTTTCTTCCCTCAACATCTTCAGCAGAAATCTTTTCTCGTTATCCTCGAATGAGATTACCCCCTTCCCCTCTTCTCTGGTCACTTCATTCCGCAGTCTGGGGATGAGATCATCCTGGTCAATAAGCTCGTCTCGCGTCGTGAGATAAGCATACTGGATGGTGTTCTCCAACTCCTTGACATTGCCGGGCCAGGAATAATCCATCAAAAACTGCATGGCCTTGGGGGTAATCTTTTTGATGACACCTTTACCCTCACCGGATAACCGCTCCATAAAATATTCAACCCAGAAAGGTATGTCTTCTTTTCTCTGTCTCAGGGGCGGGATATATATATTTATAATGCTGAGGCGGTAGTACAGCTCTTCATTAAATGTCCCCTTCTCCACTTCCTCTTTTAGATCCTTATCCGCGGCCGTTATCATACGTACATTTACCCGTACCTTCCCCCGTCCCCCCGGCCTTTCAAATTCCATCGTTTCCAGAAATTTTAGAAGTTTGACCTGAGATAAGGGGAGTACCTCGTCAATATCATTTAAGAAGGCGGTGCCGCCATCGGCCCTTTCCAATCGCCCTTTTTTGTGATGTGAAGCGCCCTTACTTATACGTTTTTCATAGCCAAATAGTTCGTCATCCAATAAGGAACGCGGATAAGCGGCACAATTAATAACCACGAATGCCTTGTCTCTCCGGGAACTATGGGCATGGATAGCCTCAGCCACCCATTCCTTTTCTGTCCCATCTTCTCCCTGGATCAGAACAGTAACATCCGTTGGAGCAAGATTTAAGATCATGTTATAGACTTGCTGCATTTTTATAGATTGTTTCTGGATGTCTTCAATCTCCAAGATGCCCTTCCCTGTGCCTTTCCGCCCTTGCTCTTCCCGGTGTTCTATTTATTACCTGTTATTACCTGCGTTCAGGCGGCAACCCGCCGGTGGAAATATCATAGACCAAAGAGGTCATAACGGCCATGACGCCAAAGCCGACGCCTGTCTCCACAAACAGAATACCGAGGGCCCTGGCTCTCGCTATGGTTACGGGCAGGATTTTTGTCAGCTCTCTATAATCCAGAAAATTTCCGCCCAGGGCCAGGCATAAGGCCCCGGTCCCTGAATAAATTAAAAGTCCGAGACAGAGGAATATGATATCGACCTTTTCAGACAACCGCCTCCTGGCCATATCCAGCCCGAAAGAAATGACCATCAGGATAAAACTGGCCGCGAGTATAACGCCTCCCTGGAATCCGCCGCCCGGACTGTAGTGCCCATGGGCAATAACATAGAGGGCATAGAGCTGTAAAAACGGCGCCAGCACCCGGGTAAGGGTCCTTATAATTATATCCTCGTAGGTTATTATCATTTCTCTACCGCCTCCTGCTTAAGTCACATCGTTTCCATCTTTATCTCAAAGCCCCATATATACGGGCCACATCCAATACATCCTGGACATAGACATGCTCCGCCTCCATATAGACATGGGCCACCCTGTCCTCCATCTCACCGCCGTAGAGAAGGTCATAGGCCACCTCTTCATCGATAGCATGCACGTAGTACTCGCCGTCCTTTATCTCTACGGTGATAGTACCCGGGGTAAGGGTTATGGAGTTGGCAAAGGTTACCATCGAGATATCGGTTTGCAATTTTGTCTTAAACCTTATTATCCGGGGATCTATAGGCATCTTGGGCTTCAAAACAATCTTGATTACGTGGACGCTGGCCAGATAGATCTGGTATAGCAACCAGGGGATATAGGCGAAAAACCTCTTTACTATCGTGCGCATATCCCCCACCCGGACATTAACAAAGAGGAGGTCGTGGGATATATAGGCCACCAAGGCACAGCAACCCACCCCGATGCTGAGGTGGAAGACATCAAAGAACCCGGAAAGCGGCATCCAGAAGGGAAAGAACAACAAGGCAAAGGTGGCCAGAAAGCTCAGGACCTCGGATTTTGTCCGCTCCGCCCCCTTAAAGATGTCCTGTACCTTCTTCTCCTCAAGGACCTTGGCCTCGGCCGTAAATCTAACCGAGGTATTGAGTACGTCCAAGGCACGATTTCTGGCCTCTTCTATGATCTTAAAGGCCTCGTCTGTAGCCTGTATTAAGACCGTCACTTCCATGCCTTTTACTCCTTTGTTTGTCCTAACGTATTGTCAAAAACTTAATCACGGAGAACATAGCGCTATGCTCTGTCTGTGGTTAAATCTAAGGAATAAATAATGCCGGTACCGTCGTTTCCTCTGCTACCTTATATACCGTCCGGCCCGGGAAGATCTTCCGTACAGCGGCCTTCCGGCTGTTTCCCATGACGATCAGCGTGGCATGATAATCCCGTGCCGCCAGCATAATCTCCTCAGCCGTCCGGCCGGCGTAGATATGAAATTCCGCGTCTATCCCCTGAGAAGAAAATATCCGGCGTGTGTCCTGGAGCTTTTTCTTAAGCCCCCGCATCTCACCCACGGTCAGCTTCTTTTGAATAACATTCACGATATCCATTTCCTTCGCCAGGCCGTTAAGTCCCTGGATAAAAGAGGCCGCCCGCTCTGAGGCCGGCGACCAGTCAGTGGCAAAAACCAGGTGATCAAAGACCCCCGCAGCCGGAGGCTGCGCCATTTCCCTCGCTCGCCTGGCTATCAAAACGGGTACGGTCAGACCTTTAACGAGACGCCTGCTGTCACGCCTGGAAACCGCTCTTGTGCCATCACTGCTAAACTCTGCCGCCACAAGCGAAAAACTATTACCAGCGGCCGCTCTTAAGATGGAAGCAACAAGATTCCCTTCTTCCCCATGGGCCCAAACCTTAGCCCCCGAGCCGGACAACCGCGGTTGCCACTCCTGGGAATAGCGTTCGGCCATAATTTTTCCTCCGGCATGGAGGAACACCACCTCTCGCAGCCCCACCTTTGTGGTCTCCAGCAGCGACTCCAATAAACTACTCTTGGGTTCGCCAAGGTTTGTCGCATAAAGCAATCTCTCTAATGCCACATTAATCCTCCGAATTCTGGCTCATAGCATAACCCTAAGCGCCACATCATCCAGTTATACCCCGCCCCGGCCAAAGTAAATATTTAAGTTTGGCCCCTTATCTGCCGATAAAAATAATTTAAGCTTAATCTCGCGTTGTTAAATACAGCAACTTCTATGCCTAAACCAGGATACAACTCAGCCCATTATTTCATCCTGCTGTTATTCTTAACAAAAATCCGTTAATTGTGATGCTGAGAACTAATAAACCCTTCGGACATTAGTGTACAATTTTAATACACCATAATTTTCTTTATTTGGATAATCCTTGTATTTTAAATACTAAATTACTGTATAAATATCGTACAGTAATCTGTGTTTTTATTGTACAGTATGTATCTTTTATCCAAGAGAGCCATCTCAATACCAAAAATGATGGTCTCGTAAAAGGTCTCGTAAACTCCCTCTCCCTCGCCGGGCGAGGGGAATTACGATTTTTACGAATTCATCAAAATCAAGGTGCGAACCATCGAGTTACGCAGTGCACGAAAATATTTTCAGAAAACATAAACATAAATCTTGACAAGCGGCTTGTTTGTAGGCCAAAATGCAAAACGTTTTTTATCTTTACAGGGGAGGATGTGTGAATATGCAAATTAAGAAGCTACTCTTCGTAACCGACTTCGAGGAATTGTGGTTTGATGCCCTTCAGTCGCTGATGGATCTTCGCAAGGTGGGTCTTAATCACGTAGTATTTTTACATGTAATAGAGAGAGAAAAGGTGGCCATGCGCCGGGGAACCGGCTATCTTAAGAGTGAAGAACTAAAACTCAAAGAAATGGCCAATGTCCGGTTTATCAATTGGGCGGAAAGCCTGTTTGAAATGGGCATGGAATGCGGCGCCTACGTCGTAGTGGGTGATCCGGTCCCAAAGATCTTGTCCACGGCAGAGGTCGAAAAAGTAGATCTTGTTGTCACCGGTCGCCACAAAAAGGCCAAAATGAAGGGGCTCTATATAGACTCCCAGACCCTGGAACTTCTCCGGAGGACCACTGTCCCTGTCCTGGTCCATAAATACATGACCAAAGACGGCAAGATCAATAAGGCCCCCTTCGAGAAGCCCCTCTTGGCCACAGATTGGTCTGCCCCCTGTGCCAGGGCGATAGAATACCTCCTGGGGCTAAAAAACATAATAAAGAAAGCAGAGATTATACATATCCTGACCGAAAAAGATATGGAAGGGCGCTCTAAGACAGAGCTGCAAAAGATAGAGAAGGAAAGCAAAAAGCGGCTGGAAGAGGTTCGCCTGACCCTTGAAGGGGCCAAGATTGAGGCCGATACCCACCTTTACGTAGGAAAAGTCGTGGACCAAATAGAAACTGCGGCCCGCGAGCTCGACGCCACTATGATTGTCACCGGGACAACCGGAAAAGGCGCCTGGAGAGCAAGGTGGTTAGGCAGTGTCTCACACGAAGCAGCAGAAAGATTGGATTTACCCACCCTCCTCGTTCCATAATAACATAAAAGGGCCCGGATACTCTATGATTGAGTGCCCGGGCCCCTCTAAAAAAATAATTACCTTCTAGCCTAATATCTTTTTTATTGTCCCCGCCAGTTCTTCCGGCTCTGCCGGCTTTTCCAGATAGGCCACCGGCTCAGGCACGGCCTGTCCACCGAACTCTGTCAGCGCGGCCTGAGAGCGGAGGAAGGTCCGTTTGGCAATCCCGGATAAGATGACTACCGGAATGGTCTTTAACGCATCGTCTGTTTTCAATTCACGGTACATCCTGATCCCGCTCTCCCGCGGCATTAGGACATCCAAAACTATCAAATCCGGTTTATCTCCCCTTACCTTGGCCATCGCCTCTTCACCATTTGTCGCCACAATAGGCGTATAGCCGTTTGTCTCAACAACAGTGGTAACAAATGTCCTCACATCAGCGTCATCATCTACAACAAGCACCTTTTTCCCCATAATATATCCTCCTGTGTTTTTTAAAGACTCTATCCTCCGGCCTTCATACATCAGACGTTTTCTCTCAATGGAAGGCGAATGGCAAAAGTTGACCCTTTCCCAGGCTCCGATTCCACAGTGATGGTTCCACCGTGTTCCTTGATTATCTTCTGTGTCACAAGCAGTCCTAATCCGGTGCCTGCGCCACTCTTGGTACTAAAAAAAGAGGTAAAAATCTTGTTCTTGACCTCCTCATCCATACCACAGCCATTGTCAGAGACCTCAATCACCACTGTATCCTTATCCTCAAGGGCTGTCTTTACTTCTACAACG
Source organism: Thermodesulfobacteriota bacterium (assembly GCA_031082315.1). NCBI lineage: Bacteria > Pseudomonadati > Thermodesulfobacteriota > Thermodesulfobacteriota bacterium. The sequence continues at coordinate 66,021 of JAVHLC010000006.1, read as the reverse complement.
CAATCCTTTTTCCTGTCAAGGTCGAAATGACAGGCGTCAATGGCGTTGGAGACCAAATTGAGCACACAGCGGTGTATTCCCTTTGGATCTAAAGCTACCTCTCCAATAGCCTGGTCAAAATTACGAATTATTTTTACGCCGACCTCTTGAGCCGCTAGCTCCATAAGGTCACAGACTTCACCGGCAATGGCATTTAGAAAACATCTCTGGTAGTCGGGTTCGCGTTCTTTGGAATAATTGAGCAAATCCATAACCAGATCAGAGACCTTGCCGATATTACGGTTAACCATATCCCAGCCGGTCTTTAGCTGTTCAGGGTTATTACTCTTAAAGGCGGTATTTACCACATAAACCCCCCCCTTAAGCCCGTATAAGATATTCTTAACGCAATGGGCCAGGCCGGCCACGGTCTGGCCTATGGCAGCCAGCCTTTCCGACTCGATCAGGTCCTGCTCCAACCGTTTAATCTCTTTTAAATCCTGTAAAAAGCCGACGCTGCCCACTACTTCCTCTTTTTCATACAGTATAGCGCCGGAAAACCTTACCGGCATCTCCTGACCATCTTTAGCCTTGACATTTATTTCTTTCCACCTGAAAATATGTTCTTCTCCGTATTTTCTGCCATATAATCCTTCTTTGATCTCCCGAGCGATTTCTGCCGGATAAAGGTCCTCTATATCCATTCCCCTTATGGCCTCCAGGCGGGAATAACCGAATATTCTTGAGGCCCCCTCGTTGAAAATTAGTACACTGCCCTTCTCGTTGGTAGCCACTATGCCATCAATAGATGCCTGGATAAGCTTATCCTCAAATTCATATCTCCGCCTCAACTCATCTGTGGCCGCTTTTACCATACTTTCCAGGTCATGGGTGTACTCTTTGAGCCTCCGTTTCATCTCCAGCTTCTGCTCGGCCCTTTTAAGGGCAATGGAAAGGGCCTCATCGCTTACCGGTTTGGTGATAAAATCAGAAGCCCCAAGCTGGAGGGCCTGGATGGCTAATTCCAGCTCACCATGTCCCGTAATAACTATCACTTCCGTATCAGGTTCGATCTGCTTGATTATTTTCAGGACCTCAATGCCATCCATGCCGGGCATCTTTATATCGGTCAAAACAACCCGCGGGAGATTACGACGGAACGCTTCCAGAGCTTTCCCGCCATTTTCCGCCGTTAGCACCTGATACCCGTCTTTCCTTAATGAAAGGGATAAAACCTTCCTTATGCCTTCTTCGTCATCAATCAGCAGCAGTGTTGACACCTTAATTCTCCGATGTCTTACTATGGACAGGGAATCTCAACTCAAAAGTTGTGCCGAGACCTGCTTCACTCTTTAAATCTATGGTTCCCCCGTAATCACGGACAATTCCATAACTAATGGACATGCCCAGTCCCGTGCCCCTGCCCACCTCTTTAGTGGTAAAAAACGGCTCAAATATCTTGTCCTTAATATGATCCGGAATCCCTATTCCAGTATCGGATACCACAACTACAACCCGCCCGTCTTCCAGGAATGACTTTATAGTTATAGACATTCCCCCGGCCTCTGTCCCCATCTTTTCAACCTTCTCATCTATAGCATCCAGCGCATTAGTCACCATGTTGATGAAAACCTGTTCCAATCTGTTATGGTCGGCCATTATTGGAGGTAAGTCCTTGGCCAGGTCAAGCTTAATCTCTACTTGATGCAGTCTTAGTTGCTGACCCAATACCTTAAACACGTCCTGAATCGGTTTATTAATATCCATTAACGACCGCACCGGGGTAGATGCCCTGGAAAACTCCCGCAAATGATTAATAATCCCGGACGCCCGGTCCACATGACCGCTAATTTCCTCGGCCACAATCTTCAACTCTTCGATATCAATCTTTTCACGCCGTCTAATCATTTTCAAAAGGAAATCACTCCCGATCTTGAGTACGTTTAACGGCTGATTCAATTCATGGGCAATGCCGGAGGCCATGGTACCAATAGTAGTCATCTTGCCGGCCTGAATAAGCTGGGCCTCTTTTTCTACACTCTCCGTAATATCGGTCGTCGCTACAATTAATGCGTCCATCCCCATGTATCTTGCCGGACAAACGGTAATATTCACATAAAATGGGCGCCCATCTTTATGCGTGTGCCTTTTCTTCGTAAAGAATCCGCATTCCCCGGGCGATAGCTCTTTGAACCCAGATATAACCTCTCCTGTTGGTTTATGGCCCAGACTGTCAAAAGACATCTCTAATAATTCTTCCCTTGAGTAACCATAACGCTCTAAAGTCCTCTCGTTAACGTCCAGTATCCGGAACTTATCCCTGTCTATAATAAAAATCGGGTCAGGATTGGCATTAAACAAAAGTCTGTATTTTTCCTCAGATACCCGAAGTTCTTTCTCATAAGCGCTCAACTTATGGAGCATGTGTCGAAAGGCGTCTTGAAGCTTTACTATTTCATCTCCTTTATGACGCTTATAAACAGGACATTCTGCGCACTGTTGTATCTTTTCAGGAAATTTTCCCGACGGCTCGCCAAAACACAGTGTATCAGGCACATACCAGCAGGGTATGCTGTTCCGTTCATATGCGGGACAATCCTTTTTATTGCAATCCAATAATTCCCAGCAGTGAACGGCCCGCCTCGGGAATTTTCCACTTCCAGGGACATATTTGCCCCGGCTGATCTCATCAGCTAACCCGGTCAACCGGGCAAGCGGCCGGACAATGTATCTATTGAGCCACAAGGTCAGGAAAAAAACAACCACCGACAGCGAGACTACGGCCAAGAATAGATTCTGGCCACGCACAGAGGCCAGCATCTTGCGAATCGGGTCCCGGCTAAATCCGACGGATAGCACCCCCAGGATAGGCTTTTCAGACCCATGGCACTTATAGCACGCCTTTTCATTATGAATAGGGATGGCATAACGTAATATCTCTACACTAGCAGAATCAAAATGGTGTTTTTCCAATCCGTGTGCCAGCTTGCCGATGCGCAGGGCCTCGAAGGTAACCTGAGAAATGGCCTTCCTCCCGACATCATAACGGGCTGTCCCGTTATGCCTGATAATGCCGTTTTCATCACAGAGATGAACCACCTTCAAATCTTCCAGGGTACCCAGCCTCTCCAATATGGCCTGGACTTTATCCATATCGCCCTCAAGCATGGGATACTCTATCCCCTTTATGACGGTGTTACTTATCTCCAGGGCCATCTTTCTATTCTCATCCGTAAGACGTTTAACCTGGGTAACTATGGCAAGATAGTTGAAAGCGCCCATGACTGTAAGCAAAATTATCCCGACGCCAAGTATTGTCTTGGCCTTTAAGCTTTCCGGTATAAGTCTGTTCCTTAACATTGCCCAGAAGGACATATAAACCGATGGCCTTTCAGTTGGAAAACAGGCGGGCCATGATGGGCAAGGACCGCTCGTGCCTTTTATTCAATCTACATTAACTTTTGTTAACTGTAAATCCGGAACATTCTATATGGTATTTTTTGAGCTTGGCATAAAGGGTGCTACGGCTGATATTTAACTTCTTAGCCACCTGGAATTTATTCCACTGGTATTGCTCCAACATCCTGGTAAGAAATCTCAGTTCATTTTCTTCAAAGGAACTTGCATCTTTCCCTTTATCAAGGCCAAACCGCAAGTAAGCCGGGAGGCTTTCTTCCGTGATAAACTCTCCTTTGGTCAATATAAAGGCGTGTTCGATGGTGTTTTCCAGTTCCCGGACATTGCCCGGCCAATGATAGTCCATCAATATCCGCATGGCCTCCGGTGTAATACCCATAACCTTTTCCCCCTGGCCGGCATTCAACTTGGCCAGGAAGTGCCCGGCCAAGAGGGGAATATCATTCTTTCTAGTGCGCAAAGGGGGCAAACTTATGGGGATGATATTGAGGCGATAATAGAGGTCTTCTCTGAATGCACCCTTCTCTACCTCCTTCCGCAGTTCCTTGTTAGTAGCCACAACAATCCTTATATCCACCTTAATGGCCTCCTCGCCCCCTAGCCTCTGAAATTCCTGGGTCTCAAGGACCCGTAAAAGTTTGACCTGAAAGACCGGCGGGATCTCTCCTATTTCATCCAGAAAAATCGTACCGCCATGGGCCCGCTCAAAACATCCCAGCCTCCGGCGCACGGCGCCGGTAAAAGCGCCCCTTTCATGGCCAAAAAGCTCACTTTCCAGCAGGGTAAGGGGATAAGAAGAACAGTTAACCGCTACAAAGTGTTTATCTTTGCGCAGGCTGTTCATGTGAATAGCCCTGGCTACCAATTCCTTGCCGGTGCCACTTTCTCCCTGAATGAGAACAGTCACGTTAGTGGGCGCCACGTCCCCGATAAGGTCATAAATCTGCTGCATCTTATGGTCCTTGCCGATAAGCTCGCCGTATCTTGAAAACCTTGCGATCTTGTTATGCAAGTCCCGCAGCTTTTCGTCCTGTAAAACAATCCGGCGGACCGTCCCCGCTGCCTGTGAAACCATAAGATATACGAACCTGACATCTTTCTCTGAAATAGCCTCACGACTATAAATCACAATGCCGCCGATGACATCGCCATGCTTCGCGATGGGGATGAGCACCCCGGGCAGACTATCCAATCCTTTAACGCACAGGCTATCAAACTGGGTATCTTTGAGCGTTATCGGCTCGACTATAGAGGCCAGTTCCATTACCCCGGCAGTTTCCATTTCAGATCCTGCCGGCTTATAGCCTTCAATAACAACAAAACCATCCTTCCGTCCGTTAAAGATCAAGGGTTGTACGTGCTGATAATTAATGAACTCGCCTACCTTACCAATTATAAAATCAAGAACCTCTTTTAAAGAGGTCTTGTCGCTGATATGTTGATAGATGTTATAGAATGCCTCTATACCTTTGTAAGTCTTCTCAAGCTCCCCGGTCTTTTCCCTGACCAGATTCTCCATGTTATTGGTATATTCCCGGAGTCTGGCCCTCACTTCCAGTCTGTTTTCAGCCCGGACCAGGGCAATGGAAAGCGCCTCGTCACTGACCGGCTTGGTTATAAAGTCAGAGGCGTCCAATTGGAGAGACTTGACGGCCAGGCTCATATCTCCATGTCCGGTAATAATTATAACCTCTGTTTCCGGTCTGATTTCTTTAACCTTCTTTAAAACTTCGAGGCCATCCATACCGGGCATTTTTATATCGGTCAGGACTATATCCGGCTGCTCGCCCTTCAACAGCTCCAGGCCCTTCCGACCATCTCCGGCCAACAAAACATTATACCCGTCGTTCCTTAAAGAAAGTCCTAAAATGTTTCTTACGCCTTCTTCGTCATCGATTAATAAAAGCTTCCGCATCGTGATCCCTTTATCTAGTTCCCACCCGGAAACTGCCAAATCCCCCCACACCCCCCTTTGCTAAAGGGGGGAAATATTGAAATCCCCCTTTGGAAAAGGGGGATACAGGGGGATTTTCGGATAAATACTATCCAAATATGTAAAGAGGCTGACACCACGGAACAAACACCTGAAACGACCGTCACCCATATACTGCTCTTATAGCATACCTCATCAGAATATTTAAGAAAATTTAGCGTAAATATTGTATGGCCGCGATAACTTCTGTGTCAAGGACAATATATCGTAAAAAATTTTGCCCTCCTGTGTCACATTTTCTTTAAATAATGCTCATCCGGAAACTACTGTTTCCGGATTCACGCTTACAGCGATCAGCTTTCAGCCGTCAGCAAAAATCTAAGATAAACAACATATTAAGCTGAACGCTGAGAGCTGAATGCTGAAAGCTCATCCGGACTTTTTGGATTTGACTTCCCTTGCGCAATATAGTAGCTATCGTACACCTATGTTTGGCTGGACAGGTAAAATATTGAGGGTCAATCTGACTCACAGGACTATAGATGAGGAACGCCTCGATTCGCAGGAAAGGGAACTCTATCTGGGCGGACGCGGTCTGGGCGTAAAATGGGTCTATGACCGTGGTCAGGTCGAACCTTTATCCCCGGACAATCTCCTGGTTTTTGCTACTGGTCCCCTCACCGGCACCGGGGCGCTGGCCTCCGGCCGGGCCACGGCTGTATCCAAATCACCATTAACGGGCGCCATCTGTTACAGTAACGTTGGTGGTACATTTGGCGTGCACGTAAAAAAAACGGGCTATGACGCAATAATCATAGATGGCGCCTCTCCAGAACCACTTCTCCTCGAAATTGGAGGCGACCGGCCTGTCCTGAAAAATGCGTGGGAACTGTGGGGGAAAAATACCGGACAAGTCTTTGACCACCTGAAGGGGTACAAAGCAGTCCTCTGTATCGGCATAGCCGGAGAGAAAAAAAACCGTCTGGCCTCTATAATGCACAACCGATCCCACGCCTTTGGCCGAGGTGGACTGGGCGCCGTAATGGGCGCGAAAGGGCTTAAAGCTATCGCCATCAACGGTACCGGGAGTGTAAAAATAGCCCGGCCAAAAGAATTTAAAAATCGCCAGGAAAACCTGAACAAAATCATTGCGGCCAGCCCGGTTTTGAAAAACCTCTCCCTTCTTGGCACACCCAGTCTTATCAAAGTAATTAATTGGGCCGGGCTCCTGCCCGTAGCCAATTTCAGAAAATCGTCATTTCCAGAGGCCGATGTATTAGCGGCGGAAGCCCTGAAAAAATTATACAAACCAAAGAGCAGGGCCTGCCTTGCCTGTCCCGTGGCCTGTAAAAAGGAGATGCAAGCCCATATCCCTTTGCCGGAATATGAAACCATAGGTATGTTCGGCCCCAATAATGAAAACAGCGCCCTGCCATCTATTATCGAAGTTAACCAAATCTGCAATGACTACGGGTTGGACACCATCAGCGTTGGCTCTACCTTGGCCTGCTATGCGGAGATAAGGGGCGTGAAACTTAAACCGGCTGAGATCTGCGATCTTGTCAAGGACATAGGCGAGGTCAGAGGGTCAGGGGCGGCCATGGGTGAAGGTTCACTGCATTATGCCCGAGCCCAAAACCGAAAAGAGGCTTCGATGACCGTTAAAGGGCTAGAACTCCCGGCTTATGACCCACGTAAAGCCTACGGCCTGGCGCTGGCCTACGGGACATCGAACCGGGGCGGATGTCACCTGGGAGCCTATATGGTTGCCCCGGAAGCGCTGCGTAAGCCCAAAGCTATTGAGCCACGCACCTTCACAGGCAAGCCTTCTTACTTGGCCATATTTCAAGACACTTTTGCTGCTGTAGATTCCCTGGTAGTGTGTAAGTTTGCTTACTTAGGGGCCGGACAAGAAGAATATGCCAATATACTGACTGCCGTAACCGGCGAAACTTTCGCGGCAGACGATCTTAATAAGATCGGCGAACGGATCTGGAACCTGGAAAGACTCTATAATATCCGGGAAGGATTTACAAAAAATGACGATTTCCTGCCGAATCGCTTTTATGAAAAGACGGGCCTAGAGAACGCCTCGGTGGAAAATATCGACCGAATTCATTATGATAAAGCCTTAACAGAATACTACCGGCATAGAGGATGGACCGACGAAGGTGTGCCCGGAGACCATAAGCTCAAGGACTTAGGATTGATGAACTTGTAGCCGCGCACAGACGGACTTTTTGAGGCCGTAAGGATTGTCCTGGACATGGAAGAGTTAATCAAATACGGAAAGAAAATGGTCGCCCAAAGGCTGGCACATTCGCATTTCGGTAACGTCAGTAAGCGTATCGGGGACCGGATACTGATAAGCACGACCGGGAGCATGCTTGACGAACTGGAAGGCCAGATTGTGGAGGTTTTCCTTTCCGGGCCATCTTCACTGGATATGATAGCCTCAACAGAACTAGTTGTGCATAGAGAAATCTATAAAGAAACTTCCGCTCTAGCTGTCTTACATGGCCACTCTGAATTCGCTGTAGTCCTGTCTCTCTTATATCCGGCCGGAACCGAGCTGCGCCCCGAGGATTCAGAAAGCGTTTATCTACTCCACGAAATACCTATTGTTCAGGGAGGCGTAGGGTCCAGAGGTCTGGCCCAAAGTGCAGCCGCGGCCCTGTGCGATCACAAAGCCGTTCTGGTCAGAGGACACGGCGTCTTTGCCCGGGGAAACACGGTCGATGAGGCATTTGTGGTTCTTTCGTCTGTAGAGCATAGCTGCCAGGTCAAGTATTTTACGGACCTGTGGAACAAAAAGTGGTAGTCAAAAGACCGCCCTCCCTCCATTCTCTATCCGCTATACGCTACCCGCTATCCCCTATACGCTATCCGTCAATATCAAACGTTTTCGCTTGCCAACCATATCGTTTTTCATGTAGAGTAAAGCATCCTGACAGACTAATTCTCTCACAACGGAACGGCTTATGGCGAAAAAATTCAAAGAAGCATCTATCTCTGAGTTGAGAAGGACCTGTGATCCGGAGACCCTTGGGTTTACCACCACAGACGAAGTGCTTACCCTGAAAAATGGCGTTATAGGCCAGGAACGCGCGGTTAATGCCCTGAAGTTCGGCATTAAGATGTCAGACCTGGAATATAATGTTTATATGGCCGGCGCTCCGAATACGGGCATGAGCTACATCGTCAAATCCTTTCTGGAAGATATAGCCGACAAACAGGATGTGCCTCCCGATTGTTGTTATGTGCATAATTTCAAGGAACCGGACAAGCCGATAGCTATAGAACTTCCGGTAGGCGAGGGCAAAGAATTTCAGAAGGACATGGAAGAACTCATCGAAAATCTCAAGATGCAGATTTCTGAGGTCTTTGGAAGTGAATACTATCTGACGCGCAAAGAAGAGATTGTTAAGGGATTTAACGCCCGCCGGGCAAAAATCTTTGAAGAACTGGAAGAACGAGCCAGGCAGGAAGGGTTTGCCCTGAATGTAGATCAAGGCGGTATGATGGTCATCCCGGCCAAAGAAGATGGGACACCCCTCGCGCAGGAGGATATCAAGGCCCTTTCTGACGGGCAGAGGGCCGGGCTCCGGGCTAAAAGCGAGGCCCTGCAAAAAGAGATGAACATTGCCGCTCACAAGATACAACAGATGGAAAAGGAATTTCGCGCCGAGTTAAAGGGGTTAGATAGAGACGTAACCCTCCAGGCCGTAGGCCATTTTATCGATGACCTCAAAGAAAAATACAGATCGCATCCGGCCGTAGTCACCTACCTGCAGGATGTACAGGATGACGTGATTAAGCATATAGATGACTTTAAACAAAAGGCCGCGCCTGCCGGGCCGTTCCCGATAGCTTCTCCCGCCCCGTCATTTACGCGCTATGAGGTCAATGTGCTCATAGATAATTCGAAACTTAAGGGGGCCCCGGTGGTCTATTGCACCAATCCCAACTATCCGAACCTCTTCGGGACCATAGAATACAAGGCCCAATTCGGCGCCCTTTTCACCGACTTCACCATGATCAAGCCCGGCGCCCTGCACCAGGCCAATGGCGGGTATTTAATTATCAAGGTGCTGGATCTTTTGAAGTGGTTTTTTTCCTATGAGGCGCTGAAAAGGACTATAAAAAATAAGGAAATACGCATCGAGGGTCTCGCCGAACAATTTGGTTACATCACAACCAAAACCCTCAAGCCGGAACCTGTCCCGCTGCGGGTAAAAACCATCCTCATCGGTGATCCATATATCTACTACCTACTCTACAATTATGACGAGACCTTCCGAGAACTGTTTAAGGTCAAGGCCCATCTTGACGTGGAAATGGACAATCAACCAGCCAAGCTGGAGCAGTTTATAAGCTGCTTAAAGACCATGGTTTATAAACAAAATCTCAGGCCCTTGCATAAAACCGGCGTGGCCCGCCTCGTCGAATACAGCTCGGAACTGTCCGGCGACAAGAACAAGCTGACCCTGGAGCTTGCAGAGATCTATGACATAGTCAAGGAAGCCCACTTCTGGGCCACTGAGGATAAAAAAGATTATATCACGGCCGACCACGTCGAAAAAGCCATCGCTGAGAAGAGATTTCGCTCCAATCTCTATGAAGAAAAAATACAAGAAGCCATAGCCAAAGGAACCATAAAGATCCAGACTGACGGCCGTATAAGCGGACAAGTAAACGGACTTTCAGTATATGACCTTGGCGATTATACGTTCGGAAGGCCGACCCGTATTACCGCTAATGTCTCCATCGGTAAGGAAGGTGTCGTAACCATTGACCGCGAAGCCGAGCTGAGCGGGCGTATCCATACCAAAGGAGTTATGATCCTCGGTGGATACCTGAAAGAAAAATTTGCCCATGACAAACCATTGACTTTATCCGCCACGCTATGTTTTGAGCAAAGCTATGGCATGGTCGAGGGCGATTCTGCATCCGGGGCAGAACTCTTTGCCTTGCTGTCCAGCCTGGCGGATGTTCCGATCTATCAAGGAATAGCCGTCACCGGAGCGGTAAGCCAAAAAGGGGAAATTCTGCCCGTCGGCGGAGTTACACGAAAAGTCGAAGGTTTTTATGAAGTGTGCAAAGCCCTGGGCCTGACCGGCGAACAGGGGGTAATTATTCCGGAACGAAATGTAAAAGATTTGATGCTACGCAAAGACGTGGTGGAGGCAGTCCGGGAGGGCAAATTCTATATCTATCCCATTTCCACAGTGGAAGAAGGCATCGAGATCCTTACCGGCATCGAAGCCGGCAAGCGGAAAGAAGACGGGACCTATAACGAGGAAACTGTCTTCTGCCGGGTGGATCAAAATCTAAAGAAAATGGCCGAACATGTAAAGGCCTTCATGAAGGAAGAAAAATAATGAGCGGCTATCGGCTCTCAGCAATCAGCTGTCAGCTAAAAAAGAGACCTCAAATTTCAGATCTCAAATTTGAAATTAAGAATGCTGACAGCCAAGAAAGGGACATCAGTGCGGCAATATCTGATTGATGAACTGGATAAAGGACAAATCGAACAGATTGCGGGATACCTCCGGGAACATGCCCAGCTGTCCTCTGTAGAGGGTCTGTTCTGGGTTGACCTCCCGGATGACCTGCTGGTTGAGACACAATACACTCACGAAAATTGCAAGCCGTTTTGTTTCTCTATTGAGGTTTGCGAGGATTGCGTAAAATTCGAGTTTCTCATACGCAGCAAACAGACTCTTCGCTGCGACTGCATCCAATATGCCAGTAAGGCACAAAGGGATTTTATCCTGGGATTTGCGGAAAAAATGCTGTCAGAAAAAGGCATCAGGGCATAAAGAGAATGGGAGGGTATCAAGGCAACACATCCGGACTATCTCCTGGGTGGCTCCTTGGCTGCCTCGGCCGCAGTATAGTAGAAAGAATCCGGAATTTAAGCAATGTTATGGGCCTTCTCACCCGCCTCATCTATATTTTCTTCAAGGAACGTAAGATAGGACAACGTCTTATCAGACAGACTACCATACAACAAATATATTTTACAGGGGTTCAGTCTCTAGGTATCATAAGCCTCGTGGCCCTTGTTTTCGGTTTTTTGGTTATCGTTCAATCTCTGGGTCAACTGACCAGGGTCGGTAGTGAAGAGTTCCTGGGCACATTACTCGTAGCCGTAGTTATACGGGAAATTGGGCCGCTGATGACCATGCTGGTCGTCATACTTCGCTCCGGGATGTCCATGTCGGTAGAGATAGGTTACATGCATGTCCTTAAAGAAATGCGCGCGCTCCGTATGCTGGGGATAGACCCTCTGCACCTTGTGGTTCTGCCCCGTGCGTTGGGAGTAATACTGGCCATCATCTGCCTTTTTATCTGGTTTGACGCCGTAGCTATTACCGGGGGATACTTATTCGCCTGGATATTCACAGGAACGCCATTTTCTGTCTTACTTCCTTCATTTTATCGGGCCATTACAGGGTTTGATGTCATTATAGGCTTTGTTAAGGCCCTTTTCTTCGGCCTCATTATATCTCTGGTCTTTGCTTACCAGGGCGGTCTGGCTAAAAAGGCTATCACAGAAGTGCCCCAGGTCACCGCCCGGGCCGCCGTACAGTGTCTGGTGTATTGTTTTGTCCTGAACGTCCTCATATCCACTTTTTTTTACCTGTGATTGGAAGATGGCCGCAATTCGCCTTCAGATAAATAATATATGGTACAAAGAAAATGGGAAAACCATATTACAGGAAGTTAACCTGGCCGTACCATATGGCGAAGGGATAGGTCTCTGTGACCCAACCGGCCTGTCCGGCGCTGAGTTGCTCCAGATATGCGCCACCTTGCTGGAACCAACGCAGGGAGAAATTTACCTGGAGGGAACACCCGTGCCTTTTGACAGGGAAATAGACCTTCTTCCCCTGCGCCGAAAGATTGCCTACGTAGCCGAGGATACGGCCTTAATAAGCAATCTTACCTTATTGCAAAACGTATCTCTGGGCTGGGCCTACCACGAAAACAAATCACTGCAGGATGTCTGGGAAGAAGGAGAAAGGCTCTTAACCTATTTCCAGGTCAATGATTATAAAGACCTGCATCCCACAGAGGTTAATGCGGAGATATTTAAACGGGCAGTATGCGCCCGGGAGTTGTCCAAGAAACCTATCCTGATACTACTGGACAGAATAATTAATACTCTTTCTACAGAAGGACAGGCCCTGCTTATATCCTATGTAGGAAAATGCCTGCGGGAGATGGGCAGCTCCCTGCTGGTCGCCTCCACAAGCGCTGCCTCATTCGCCTCCCTGTCCGCACTCATTAGTCGCTCATATACCCTGGAAGAGGGAAGAATTGTGGAGTTAAATCCTGAGTAAGCGTCGACTTCACCGCAAAGACGCAAAGAACGCCAAGAAAGGCCCACGGTGCTAAAAGAAAAAGATGAATTTTAAAACTTTGCGCCCTCTGCGTCTTTGCGGTGAACTATTACAATCCTGAAAAAAGGGAAGGGCAGCATCCGATCATGGAAATGAAGTTTAGCACAATGGAAAAGATGGTGGGCGCCTTGCTCATCCTTACCATCATCGTAGTAACCGGAAGCATAATCGTCATCAGCCGCGGTAAGGCCTGGTTCAGGGATTATGGCGTATATCATATTGTCTTTAATGAGGGCTATAACCTCAAGGAAGGGGCCACCGTCAAGCTATTTAATACTGATGTAGGGTATGTGACTTCGCTGGAGATTACCCCGCAAAACAAGGTAGGAGTCACCATCAAAATCCTGAAGGAACACTCAAAATTGATCAGGCGGGACTCGGTAGCGGTCGTAGCCAGTCCCACCTTCATTGGCAGCGAATATATATCCATATCCGCCGGTTCGCCGGAGTCACCTCTTATACCTGAAGAGGGAACCATCCCCTCCAAGAGGAGGAAATCTCTCGGTGATTATGCTGAAGAGTTTCACCTGGAAGAAAAATTTAATGCCCTTACCCGGATACTATACAGTCTCGAGGAGACTATGGATCAGCTTAAAGACCCGGAAGGCCCGCTATTGGGTACACTATGGGACCTGCGGGCCATAACCAATGACATAAAAAGGGGACAGGGGCTGGGGAATATACTGGTAAAAAATGACCTTTATGAGAGACTGGACCGGCAAATGGCCCACCTGGAGGTTATATTGGCTAACGCCGAGAAGACATCGCAAGGCGTAGAGCAGGCCGCCCGGGTCCTGCCGGAAGCCATGCAAGAGCTGAGAAAAATCCTGCAGGATATAAAGACCGCCAGCCGTGATGCGCCGGCCATTGCCCAGGGAGCGCGTGAGAATTTGCAGAAACTGGACCAGATACTGGAGTCAGCCAAACGTAGTCCGCTCATTAAAGGCGGCATCCCCCAAAAAGAAAAGGGAATTATTCAGCCGGATACAAGGGGGGTAAGATAAATGCGCCATTATCTCCTGGTAATAGCCTGCATCCTGCTAATGTTACCCGGCATCTCAAGTTGTGCAGGCGCGCCGCCGAAGCCTATAGAATTAGAAAAAGAAAAGGCATTGGATTATGCTAATGAGGGGATACACTGGTTTAAAAAAGGCTGTTATAGCCGGGCCTTGTCCTTATTTGAAGATTCCTTGCGAATTAACCAGTCCACAGACAACCTTCCCGGCATGGCTTATGACTATAACAATATCGGCATGCTGGCCCTGAATACCGGCAAGCTCAATGAGGCCAGAGATTTTTTTACCCTGGCCGCCCGCATTCAGCGTAATCTGGATAACGAAGCAGGACTATCTCTCAGTCTCAGTAATCTGGCTGCGGTTGACCTGAAGGCAAAAAATCCAGACCAGGCCGAAAGACATCTGGAAGAGGCGTATCAGGCGGCAACGCGCGGTAAGGATAAACTCCAGCAGGCCTTTGTTCTCAATCTTATGGGACACCTATATTGGCAAAAAGGTCTTCTTCCCATGGCGAATGATTATGTATCGAAAGCCATAGCCATCTATGAAGCCGGGGATAATAAATCCGGTATGGCTTCAGCCTGCCATAATCTGGGCCTTATACGCATGTCTGAGGGAAATTATATGGAGGCCCAAACCCTATGGGGAAAGGCCCTGGAACTTGACCAGGAAACCCTCGATTATCCCGGCATCGCTGCCGATCTGGAGATGCTGGCCAAATCAAGTCTAAACCAGGAAAGGTGGTCTGAGGCCGCTGAATACGCCTGGAGGGCCTTCAACGTCTGTTATAATATCGGACACAAGGAAAAGGCCTCGCTTGTGCTTGAAATACTAAAAAGGGCCGATGAAGCCGGAAATCTCAAATCTCCTATAGCCGACCTTGAAGCAAAATTTCAGGAGATGACATCTCCTGAATTCGATCTGCCCTGTAGATAGAATTTATAAGCTTTCAGCCTTCAGCTATCAGCTTTGAGGAAAACAATAAATTTTTACTTGCCTTGCTGATCGCTGACAGCTGACTGCTGAATGCTGCCTTTAAACCATTTAAGCTGCCGGCAGAGGCCGCGGATGAGTTGGGTCTCCCGCGAGAGAAGTTTGACGCGGGAAAGAAATATCCGCACTTGATTAAGACCATACTCCTGCTCCCCAGATTTAAGAAAACCAATCGTGAGCAGCGCCTCCTGCAGATCCGCATACATCCCCTCCTGCTCTGCAGAAGTCGCCAGATGCGGTGTAATACGATCCCGAGAAGTGGCTTCCATACGGGCCATGAGTATCTCGTAACATACAATCATGACGGCCTGGGCCAGGTTAAGCGAAGCAAAATTGGCTGTAGGTATGGTGGTCACAATATGACAGTATTTCAGATCCTCGTTGCTCAGGCCCGTATTCTCCGGGCCAAAAAGGAGGGCTACGCGGTTATTTTGAGAAAGGTCCACGATACGACCGGCCAGTTCCCGCGGCGTCTCTAGGGCCTGCCGATGCCTGCCTAGCCTGGCCGTAGTGCCGGCTATATATTGAAAAGGGGCCAGGGCCGCGGCCAGGTTATCATATATCTCCATATTTTCAATCAGGCCCGCCGCTTCATGCGTAGCCATCTTAAGCATTTTTTCTCTATCCGGATTGGCCGGGCTCACCGCCACTATCTTAGAGATGCCCATGTTCAAGGCACAGCGCGCTGCCGCCCCGATATTCTCCGGATAACGTGGCTTGTGCAGAATAATGGCCAAGTTGGCAAGATTAGCCTTAATGGTTTTAGTCATTTGGATTTTATAATTTGAAACTGCGCCGCTACTTTTTTGATTTCCTCAGGTCAGAAATTCCCCTGGATGTGTACTTCATAACCAGAATAAGATTGATATGCCGGCGTGAGATATCGACTCTGGCTACCTGGACTCGGACAAAGTCCCCTATCTGGAAAATCTGTTTTTTTCTTCTACCCACCAGACGATGGTGTTTTTCTTCGTAATAATAGTAATCATCGGCCAGGTCCACGAGGCGTACCACACCCTCCACAAAAATCTCCCGCAGTTCTACAAAAAATCCAAAGGCCGTAACCGCCGAGATGATGCCGTCATACTCCTCTCCGACTTTATCCGCCATAAACCGGGTACGCAGGCGATCCACCATCTCGCGTTCCGCCTCCATGGCCAGACGTTCCTGCGTTGAAATATACTGGCCTATCTCGGATAGTTGTTCTAAGGTATAAAGCGGCCCGGGATTACCTTCCAGCGCATAGTGTAAGATGCGGTGTACAATCAAGTCGGCATAGCGGCGAATGGGAGAGGTAAAATGGGTGTAGTGGGCTGAGGCTAAACCAAAATGCCCGCGGTTCTCAGCCGCATAAACCGCCTGTTTCATGGAACGCAGGAGTAGCGTGTTAACCACATATTCGCCCGGCGCGCCTTCCACCAGACCGAGCACCTGTTGAAACCAGTGCGGGGTCATCTTTTCTGGAAACGTAATAGGCAACCCCAGAGAATAGGCAAAATTGAGAAAATTGTGAACTTTTGCTGCCTCGGGCTCCTCGTGTATGCGATAGAGACAAGGGATATCTCTCTCGGAGATATGCTCGGCCACGGCCTCGTTGGCCGCTATCATAAATTCCTCTATGATCTGGTGGGCCAGGTTTCTTTCCCGGCGCACAATGTCCTCTAAGGTTCCTTGCACGCCAAGTATTACGGCCGGTTCAGGGAGATCAAAATCTATACTGCCGCGCTGTCGTCTATTCCCGGCGATTTTCTGACTCAACTCAGCCATCCATTCCAATGATTTAACCAGCGGCCTGTATTTCTGGCGCAGGCTCCTGTCCTTATCCACCAGGATGCCTTTGACCTCTGTATAGGTTAAACGGGCGTCACTCCGGATGGCACTCTTATAAAAACGGCGTTCCCTCATCTTCCCCTGGCGGTCAAAATGCAGAAAGACGGTAAAGGCCAGTCGCTCCACCTGGGGCCTTAAGCTGCCTAAATAGTCTGAAAGGATGGGCGGAAACATGGGAACGACAAAATTAGGGAAATAGACACTGTTGCCACGCTTATAGGCATCTTCGTCCAAAGGACTTCCTGCCGGCACATAATGGCTGATATCGGCAATGGAGACATAGAGATTATAACCCTGGCGATCCTTCTCTATAGATACAGCATCGTCAAAATCTTTGGCCTGCTCTCCATCAATGGTCACGGTAAGGATACCCCGCAGGTCCTCCCGGCCCCTTACCATTTTGGATGTAACCTCGGAAGGCAGACGCCGCGCCTGCTCCTCTGCCTCAGGGCTGAAGTCCTGAATAAGGCCGCGCTTGAAAATGACCATCTGCGTCTGTACGGCTATATCATCCGGGTCGCCAAGCACTTTTATTATCCGGCCTTCAGGGTTTCGCCTTCCTGGAGGGAAATTCGTTATCTCCGCTACCACCACCTCATCCGAACGGGCGCCGGCGGTCTCCCGGGAAGAGATGACAACTTCAAACGGAAATCGTTCATCCTCAGGTATTACGTAGGAGGCTCCCCGTCCCCTGGTGAAGGCCCCAACGATATATTTGGCTTTCCTCTCCAGGATACGTATGACTCTCCCCTCCGGCCGGCGGCCTCTCAGGCCATGTTCCAGGCGTACTATAATCCGATCGCCGTGGATGGCATCCTTTATCTCCCGTCCCGGTATAAATACGTCTTCTATATCTTTTGCTTCCGGGATCACAAAGCCAAAACCACCCGGGTTGATCTGCAGACGTCCCGTAACCAGGTTCATACGTTCCGGGAGACCATAGCGGCCCTCTTTAAGCAGTATAAGATCACCGGCTTCCCCCATCCGGATTATCATGTCCTTTACCAACTTTTTGTCCCGTGGCGCAGGGCTTAAAATATGCAAAATATCACGCATAAAAAGAGGCCGCCCTGATTTGCGCATGGCGGCCAGTATATCCTCACGCTGGATTGTTTTTTCTCCCGCCCCGGCGGATTTTTGATTCGTTTCTCTGGTTATTCTTCTGGGCATATGGATACCTTCTAATATTCCCGAGGCCAAAATCAAAGTTGTGTAACAATTTAGATTTTTGAAAGCCTGTCGTGAATGCGATGCGTTGTAAAACCTAAAGTGTTACCACTTATATGAATGAATCTGGAAATCAAGAAATCAGGAATAGAACAGCATTTTTTTTCATGAGTTCCTGAGTTCCAAATTTAAGAATCTGTAGCATTTCAGGCTCTTGAAAGCTGAGGTGATCCAACGTTTCAACCAGCTAAAATGTTACGAATTTGTTTAAAAGACGGCTATGTTGCGTTACTTCCTCTTCGCATCATCTCTTCCGCCCTGGCCAGCTCTGCCATGCTGTTTATCCCCATAACCTCATCCTGCCGATCCGTAATAACGCTGATAACCCTGTGGCCCATCTCTTTGATCAGGTGCACAGCGTCGGTTAAATAATATTCTCCCTGCACATTATCTCTTCCTGCCCTTCTCAGGGCATCGATAAGCACTGGAAATTTAGCGCAATATATTCCGGTATTCACTTCACATATCAATTTCTCATCCGGCGTAGCATCTTTATCTTCAGCGATCTTTAAGATATTACCCTTGCCGTCCTTGATCACCCGGCCATAATGCCCGGGGTCATCTACAATCGTCGTCAGGACAGATAATGCCGCTTCCCGGGCTATATGTTGTTGTATAAGCCCCCTCACTGTCTCCGGCCTCAAAAACGGCACATCGCCACAGAGAATAACCACGTCTCCACTATAACCGGAAAGCTCACTAGCTGCGCATAACACCGCATGCCCGGTTCCTAATTGCTCGTGCTGTAAGATAAACTTAATCGACCGACCAACAAAAGCCGCCTCTACGGCCTTGCTCTGATATCCGACAATTACATATATACCTGAAGACTCAACCCGTTCGGCCGTGTCCAATACATAGGCCAACATCGGCCGGTCCATAATCTCGTGTAACACCTTGGCCCGGGACGATTTCATGCGCGTTCCTTTGCCTGCGGCAAGGATTATGAACTTAAATGACGTCCCTTCCTTAACAAGCACAGAAGCTAAACCTTTCGCAACCATATATTTTATAGGCAACATCACTGGTCATTAGTCATCGGTCATTGATTAGGGCACAACCGGAAACTACCGTTTTCGGTTGTGCCACAGGCCGATTCGCCGGGGCGAACTTCACGCTTTCAGCGGTCAGCCATCAGCAAAAAATCCAAGACAAATAGTACCTTAAGCTGAGTGCTGATCGCTTTTACCAGTGACAACAGACGTTCATTATAGAGATTCCAAAAGAAAAGGGCAAGCCCTCGCTTGCCCTTTTTCCATTCAATCCTAATCTTAGCCTTTTTCCTTAGGCCATGGTTATTTTACCTTCTCAGCTATCTTTAGCCGCCACAGAGCCCTCTGCAAGGCCGCCTGTGCTCGTGCTATATCAAAAGCTTCCCTCTTCGCGGCTGCCGCCTGCAATCTCTGCTCGGCTCTCTCTTTGGCCTTCATGGCCCGCGCTATATCAACCTCATGCGCCTTCTCGGCAGAGGTCACGAGAAAAGTGGCACGATCAGCAACTATCTCCGCGAATCCGCCGCTTACAATCACATATTCCGTCTTATTGCCTACCTTATAACGTAACTCGCCTAACTTAATAGCCGTCAGATACGCCGCGTGGTTTGGCAGTACCCCAAACTCACCCCATTCTCCTGGGGCTACCACCATATCCACCTCTTCGCTGACCACCATCCGGCTTGGTGTAGTTACCTCAAGCAATAACTTATCAGCCATCTTTTTTTGCTCCGTACCTTTCTATCGCTAAACCAAATGATTTGTCAATTACTTAGGCAGCGGCCATCTTCTTCGCCTTTTCTCTGGCCTCTTCGATTCCGCCAACCATATAGAATGCCTGCTCCGGCAGATCGTCATGCTTGCCTTCGATGATCTCCTTGAAGCCTCGGACTGTCTCTTCCACCTTCACAAATTTACCCGCCATGCCAGTGAACGTCTCGGCCACATGGAACGGCTGCGACAGGAATCTCTGAATCCTACGAGCCCTACCAACGGTGATCTTGTCCTCATCCGACAACTCGTCCATACCCAGGATAGCGATGATATCCTGGAGATCCTTGTATTTCTGAAGTATTACCTGAACCGTTCGCGCCACGTAGTAGTGATCCGCACCCACGACATTAGGATCCAGGATTCTTGACGTTGAGTCAAGAGGATCCACCGCCGGATATATCCCGAGCTCCGCAATCGGCCTCGACAAAACCACGGTGCCATCAAGGTGCGCAAAGGTGGTAGCCGGAGCCGGGTCAGTCAGGTCGTCTGCTGGTACGTAAACACACTGCACAGCCGTGATGGATCCCTTGGTGGTGGAGGTAATACGTTCCTGCAATTCACCGAGGTCGGTGCCCAATGTAGGCTGGTAACCCACTGCGCTCGGAATACGCCCGAGCAGCGCCGAAACCTCAGCCCCGGCCTGCGTGAACCGGAAGATATTATCGATGAAAACAAGCACGTCCTGACCTTCTATGTCCCGGAAGTACTCGGCAGCCGCCAGCCCAGTCAGGGCCACCCGGGCCCGAGCCCCAGGAGGCTCAGTCATCTGCCCGTAGATCAGACACGCCTTGGGGAGAACGCCCGACTCTTTCATCTCCAAGTAGAGGTCGTTCCCTTCACGGGTCCTCTCGCCCACGCCGCAGAATACCGAGATACCACCATGGTGCAAAGCAATGTTATGGACCATCTCCAACATAACAACCGTCTTACCAACACCAGCGCCACCAAACATCCCCATCTTACCGCCACGGGGAAAGGGCACCAGCAGGTCAATAACTTTTACCCCGGTCTCGAGGACCTTTACCGTGGTATCCTGCTCGATGAACGTTGGCGCCGCCCGGTGAATAGGCATCATGTGCTCCGAGTCAATCGGGCCCAGACCATCTACCGGATTACCAATCACGTTCATAATACGCCCCAGGGCCTTAGGGCCGACCGGCACCATAATCGGCGCTCCCGTATCCCGCGCCGGCATCCCCCGCATCAGGCCATCTGTTGTGTCCATCGAGATACACCGCACCATATTATCCCCAAGGTGCTGTGCCACCTCCACAACTAGATTTTCCGGCTGATCATTGATAGCCACGTTAGTAATCCTGATCGCATTCATAATGGCCGGCAATTGTCCCGGCTCAAATTCCACATCCAGTACGTTTCCAATGACCTGGGCTATCTTTCCTGTAGCACCACCTGTATGCTCTGCACTCATCGGTGTCTATTCCTCCTCATTATTCAATATTATTCTATTTCTTCAGCGCCTCGGCCCCGCCGACAATGTCCATCAATTCTCTCGTAATGGCGGCCTGCCGCGCCTTGTTATACATCAGGCTCAAGCTCCGGATCAAATCCTTACAGTTGCGCGAAGCGTTGTCCATGGCTGTCATCCGGGCGGCGTGCTCGCTGGCTGACGTCTCCAGCATGGCGCTGTACACCTGTACGTTCACATGTGTAGGTAAAAGACTGCTGATAAGCTGTTCCGGTGAGGGCTCATATAAATATTCCCGCGCAGTGCCGGTCGTTTCTCCTGGCCCCCCAAGTTCTTCCGGACTTATGGGGAGGAGCTTCCTGGTGACCGGCCTTTGGATAGCCATACTGATAAAATGCGCAGAGACCACGTACACTTCATCAGACTCACCCCCAATAAATCTACTTGCCAGATCCTGGGCAATTGTTATGGCATTCGACATGTCAAACCGGCCCATAACGTCAATATGTGAGGCCCTTATGTTCGTCTCGCGACGCCGGAAGTAGTCTCGACCTTTTCGACCGAGACAAACGAGTGAGGTCCCTACCCCTTCCGCCCCTTTTGCCCGCAGGAACTTTTCGGCTACGTTATTCAAATTTACGTTGAAACTGCCACACAGCCCCCGGTCTGCAGTAACCAGCAGGAGTTCAATGTTCTTTACCTCGCGCTGTTCCAAAAGAGGCGAGGCCTCAACATTCAGGTGCGCGGATAGACTCCCTATGACCTCAGCAAATTTGCTGGCATAGGGCCTGAAGTTCTCCATTTTCGACTGTGCCCCGCGCAGTTTGGCCGCCGCCACCATGTTCATGGCCTTGGTAATCTGCTGGGTCTTTTTTACTGCCCCAATTTTCCGTAAAACGTCTTTTAGCGTAGCCATCGGTAACCACTCTTATCTCATGAAATTGATGTTAAAGTATTTATTACCCCTACAAACCCTTGGAGGCCTTGAAGGCGACCCGATACTCGTCAAGGGCCTTCCTCATCTTTGCCTCCAGGCTATCGTCTATGGTCTTCTTTTCCCTTAATTCTTTAAAAACATCAGGATGTTTGCTTTCGATAAATGGGTAGAGCCCGTCCTCATAAGCCCTCAATGCATCTATAGGATGCTCATCCAGGTATCCCCTTGCACCGGCAAAAAGAATGGTGATCTCTTTCTCCATAGGCAGGGGCTGGTACTGCGGCTGCTTGAGGATTTCTACCAGGCGGGCACCCCGATTGAGCTGCGCCTGCGTGGACTTGTCAAGGTCGCTACCGAACCCGGCGAAGGCCGCCAACTCTCGATACTGGGCCAGATCTAATCGAAGCGTACCAGCAACCTGTTTCATGGCCTTGACCTGCGCCGCCCCACCCACGCGGGAGACGGACAGACCAACGTTAATCGCCGGCCTGACACCTGCGAAAAACAGTGCGGGTTCAAGATATATCTGACCATCAGTAATGGAAATAACGTTGGTTGGGATATAGGCAGAGACGTCGCCGGCCTGGGTCTCAATAATAGGTAATGCCGTCAATGAACCACCCCCCAGTGCATCATTCACCTTAGCGGCCCTCTCTAATAATCGGGAATGGTTATAGAAGATATCACCCGGATACGCCTCGCGCCCTGGAGGCCGCCTTAGCAGCAGTGAGAGCTGCCGATAGGCTACAGCCTGCTTGGAAAGGTCGTCATAGATAATCAAAGCATGCCGCCCGGTATCACGGAAATACTCACCCATGGTACAACCGGCAAATGCAGCCACGTACTGCAACGGCGCGGGATCACTGGCACAAGCGGCCACGATCGTCGTATACTCCATGGCCCCGTGACGCCGCAGTGCCTCGGCAACCAATGCCACGGTCGACTTCTTTTGACCGATGGCCACATAGATACAGAAGACGTCCAGGCCTTTTTGGTTAATGATGGCATCTACACCAATGGCAGTTTTGCCTATCTGTCGGTCGCCGATGATGAGCTCCCGCTGACCCCGGCCCACCGGGGTCATAGCGTCGATAGCCTTAAGCCCCGTGTACATGGGCTCCTTAACCGGCTGCCGGGCAATAACACCAGGGGCGATCATCTCTATCCGGCGCGTCTCCTTGACCTCAATTGGCCCTTTACCATCCAAGGGACTTCCAAGGCCATCGACTACACGTCCTACAACGGCCTCACCCACCGGCACCTCGGCGATGCGGCCCGTACGCTTGACGACGTCGCCCTCTTTGATGTGCTCCACGTCTCCCATGATAGCACAGCCCACGTTATCCTCTTCCAGATTAAGGGCAACACCCATGATGCCACCCGGAAATTCCAGAAGCTCCATAGCCTGGCAATTCTCGACCCCATGGACACGGGCAATACCATCACCTACAGATAGGACAATGCCTGTCTCCTTGAGGTCAATCTTTTTCTCATACTCTTTAATCTGACCCTTAATAATCTGACTAACTTCTTCGGCTCGTATCTGCATTATGATACCTCACCCCTCTTTAAAATTTCTTTTATATCCCGCAATTGAGTTCTTACACTCCCATCCCAAACCATGTCTCCCGCTCTCACCACCAGGCCCCCTATAATAGAGGGATCCTCTTCTGTATTAAGGATTACCTTTTTGCCGGTAACCTTTTCCAATGCCTTTTGGACGCTCTGTTTTACATCCTCAGCCAGGGAGATAGCAGCCGTAACCACCGCCCTTTTAACCCCCATAAATTCATCGGTTAACTTCTGATGTAGCACGGCAATGTCAGGAACAGAAAGTATACGCCTTTTTTCCACCAGAAGCTTCATGAAGTTGCTCATGATAGGGCTGAGTTTGAGAGTTATGGCCAGATCACCCATCAATCTGGCCTTAATATCAGTAGGATAGACCGGATTGGTTAAGGCATCTCTTAATTCAGGAGATCCCTGTAGGATTTGCGCAAAGCCATTTAACTCCTGCTGATAAGCCTCCAGCTTATCCTCCTCTTTGCCAACCACAAAAAGTGCCTTGGCGTATCTTTTGGCAACTATCTTGCTGATCAATTTGTATGCACCACCTTCGCAATATATTCGTCAATTAATTTCTTGTGATCTGATTCATTAAGATTCTTCTTAATTATATCTTCAGCCAGCTTAACTGAAAGCTCGGCTGCTTCAGCGCTTAAGACCAGCTTAGCCCGCTTCATCTCTTGCTCCACCGCAAATTGAGCCTGTTTCTTTATTGATTCAGCAGTCTTCTCAGCATCTTCGATGATCCGCTTTTTCTCGGCCTCACCCTGCTCAATATATTCTTGAACTACCTTTTTTGCTTCCTGTTCGATGGTGGAGAGCTTCTTCTCATACTCGGCATATTTCTTTTCCGCCTCAACCTTTTTCGCATCCAGCTCATCAAAGTTATCCTTAATCGAGGCTTGCCGGCCGGAAAGGAGATTGCTTACAGGATTTTTAAGTACCTTGAAGAGCACGGCAGCCAGAATTGTAAAATTCATAGTCCGCCAGACAAGATCCCACCATAGCTCACTACTGTATCCATGCCCCTCACCATGCCCTGAGGCAAATACCGTCGTATAGTACAGTAAAACCGATATAATCGTTAGAGACTGTGCGGCAATCACTATAAAAAACCGCTTACTATTACTCTGATCAGCCATCAAATACTCCTCCCCAAAATCTTGACCGCTATGTCAGAAGCAAACCCCGATACCTGCCCTTTCAGTTCCTCTTTCGCCTTACTAGCGTCCTGGTTAATCTGCGACAACATCTGGGACTTAGATGCCTCGGACTCACTACGGGTCTTGGAAATAATCTGTTTCTCCTCGCCAAGGCCCTCATTTTTTAAGTTTTCCTTTTCCTTGTTCCCTCGCTCGTGAGCCCCGCTCATTTTAACCTTAAAGTCTTCAAGCCTCTGGCTGGCGTTCTTAATAAGCCCCTCTATCTCACGCTCCAGGCCCGACACCTTCTCTTTTCTCTCTGCTATAATTTTACGCAAGGGCCGATAAAGGATGAGATTCAGGATAACCATCAGGGCCAGGAAATTAGCCAACTGTATCAACAAGGTAATATCTATATCCAGCATCCGATTACCCCTCACTTAAAGGAAGTTTCAGCTTATAAAAAGGAATCATCATGATTAGTGAATAGCAATTCAGTAGATTAAAAAGGCTTTTACATGATTTAACACCCCGTGTCAATGTTTTTTTACTATGTTTTTAAAAACTATTTGGGCATAATTATGGGACAAACGAGGCAAGTCAAAATCTGAAGCGGGTTTTTTAAATAATCTCCGGACATCAAGGCTCGGGTTACGGGCCTTTTTGCAGCATAAACCGCCGCATACGGATGTTAAGAAGCAGGCCGATACTGGTCAGGGTAGTGATGGCTGAAGAACCACCATAACTGATCAAGGGAAGCGGGACTCCGACTACAGGCATTAGGCCAAGGACCATGCCCACATTTACCACTAAATGCCAGAATATCATGGCCAATATACCAAACGCCAAAAAGGTGCCGAACTTTTCCTTTGAACGGATAGCGACCTGCAAGGCCAACAGAATAAGCAAAAAATAAAGAATAATCAGCAGAATCGATCCTATAAAACCCCACTCTTCCGCAAAGACGGAAAAGGCAAAATCAGTATGCTGCTCGGGAAGAAAATCGAGTTTGCTTTGTGATCCCGCTAAATAACCCTTTCCCAATATCTTGCCGGACCCCACCGCGATCTTGGACTGAAGGGCATGATAACCAGACCCCAGAGGGTCTCTTTCCGGCCAGAGAAAAGATTCCACCCTCTTTTTTTGATAATCCTTTAATAAAGACCAGATGAACGGCACAGAGGTCAGCCCAAAACCCAGCAAGGTCAAAAATGCGCCCCATTTTATACCTACAAAAAGGACCATTGACGCCAGTATAAACAGGAGCAAAAGGCTCGTCCCTAAATCCGGCTCCTTAACGATAAGAATAAAGGGGAGCAAAACAATACCCGCCGGCGCCAGGAGGTCACTTAGTCCATAACCCTTTTTAACGTCCTTGTGATAAAAATAACTGGCCAGCGCAATAACCGTCGCCAACTTGGCCAGCTCTGATGGTTGAAAAACCAGGGAGCCGAAACCTAGCCACCTTTGAGAGCCGGAAACTGTCTTCCCAACAAACAATACGGCCACCAGGGTTATTATAGAACCCGCGTATATGTAAGGAGCCCACTCAGCTATCCGCCGGTAATCAAAAGATAGAACGACAACCATAATGACCCCGGATAGGCCCAGCCAATAAAGCTGCCTTAGATAAACGGTAGTTGCAGAACCAGTAGCAGAATAACCGGCGCTATAAAGATTCAAAACTCCTAACATTGATAAAAGTAGCACTACCCCAAGTAATGGCCAATCAAAGTTGGTTATATACCTCCTATCTATCATTTGCACCCCCTGTGCGAACCAAGGTCGCCTCCGGGCTGGACTTTTTGCTAAAATATTCCTCCAAAACCGCTCTGGCTACGGGAGCAGCTATTGAACCACCATGCCCGCTATGTTCAACTAAAACCGCAATTGCTATCTCAGGGTCCTCCACCGGGGCAAAGGCCACAAACCAGGCATGGTCCCGATACTTATAAGGTATGGCGTTTACGTTCTTCTCACGGTAGGCGGGCAAACGAACCACCTGGGCCGTCCCGGTCTTGCCTCCGACCATAACTGTGCTGAGCCGGCACACACCCCCCGTACCGTGCGGCTCATTTACCACCCCGGCCAGGCCATCCCGTACTATTCCCAGGTTACGTTGGGAAACCGGGACCTTACTATCTATTATAGGCTTAAACTGTTTTATTATCTTGCCGTCAAGACTAACGATTTTTTCCACAAACTGGGGACGATAAAGCACTCCCCCATTGGCCACAGCAGAGATCACACGCAGCATCTGGAGAGGAGTGACCAGATCAAAACCCTGGCCGATGGCAATAGAAATCGTCTCCCCCTCCTGCCAGGGCACCTTAAATCGTTTTAATTTCCATTCGGGAGTAGGCACCAGTCCTGACTTTTCATGCTCCAATTCTACCTTGGCGGGTGATCCCAGACCAAAACCACGTGCATAATGGGCCAGGCGATTCACACCCAGCCTTCTTCCCATTTCATAGAAATAAACGTCGCATGACCGCACAATGCCTTTATGCATAGCCACGCTGCCATGTCCTTTTTCCTCCCAACACCTATAGACCCGGTTACCAAAAGGATAATAGCCGCTGCAATATAGTGGAGCGGTAGGATCAATGACCTTCTCTTCCAGCGCGGCCGCCATGGTTACAATCTTATAAGTAGAACCCGGGGGATATTGCCCTTGAATAACCTTATCCGGCAAGGGCCGCAAAGGATCATTTACCAGATCTGACCACTCTTTCCGACTTAATCCGTGGAGAAAGGCTTCTAAATCAATATTAGGACAGCTCGCCCAGGTCAGTATCTTTCCATTTCTGGGATCCATAGCTACAACTGCCCCTGAGCGGCCGGCCATAGCATCTTCGGCTACCCTTTGCAGGTCGGCGTCCAGGGTGAGATGGATATTATTCCCGGAAACGGGTGGGATATCCCCATAAACACTTATCACCCGGCCGGCGGCATCGACCTCTACCTGCCTGCCGCCGCCTATACCCGCCAAATCCGCCTGATAAACCTTCTCCAGGCCGCATCGCCCAACGAATTCACCCAACCTGACGTTCTTAAATAATTCGCCCTTCAATTCCTTTTCATTTATTTCTCCCAGGTAACCAAACAAGTGTGCGGCCATATTCCCATAAACATAGTTTCTCTTAGGTTCAATCTCTATGGTTACGCCGGGCATCTCAAACCTGTGCATCTCCACCAAGGCCACGGTATCTGCATCCACATCTTCACATAAGCGTATAGGCATATAACGGGGCATATTCTTCGCCGTCACCACCGTTTCCCAGAGTGAGGCCGGACTTTTCTTCAAGATGGAGCTCAACCGGTTAAGTAACTTATTTATGTCTTTTACGTCTTCACGAACCAGGGATATGCTAAAAGACGGCCGACTTTGCACCAGCACCTGCCCATGCCGATCCAGGATATCTCCCCGTGGACCCGGCATGTATTGGATACGGAGGCAATTTCTCTCCGAGCGTTTGAGGTATTCGTCACCTTTTATGATCTGTAGATACCAGAGGCGGGCAAAAAAAACGGCAAAAACGACTATGACGAATACAGTAATCCGGTCAAATCTCCTGTGGTATTCCTCGATTTCTGCCGGATCAAATGCCCTTATGCGTAGATCTCTTTTTGAACCTGTCTGCCTCACAATAGACCACTTATCCGGTAAGACTCAAAAATCATAACCACTTAACAAATCCTAGCGCGAGACCTCACGTGCTTCCCGTAACCCAAACAACCGGTCAAAATAATCGTAACAAATGAAAAAGATAGGGCTTAACAGAGAGGTCAGGAGACTTTGAAGAAATACCATCCAAACGTGATGCCACCAAATTACTCCATCCATGAATACCAAATCCAAAATCAGCAGGCCTAAGTTAGCCAAAAAACTTACGGAAAAAATGATAGCCATTTGATAATAGATATTTTTTACGATCAGATTACGTGAGATAACCTTTACTAATAAAAAAAGCATGGCATAAACGAGTACATGCATGCCCAGGGCGCTGCCTGCAAATGTATCCACCAATATACCTAAAGAAAAAACCAACAAACCGCTCTGGATTCCATTCAGGTAAAGTGAGACATATATAATTAAGAGGGGCAACCCGTCAATTTTAAGTTTCCATAAAGGCAGATGATAGAATAGAGTCGTTTCCAGGATCAATAATACGCAACCCAGTAAAAACAAAAAAAACATATTCGGTCACTTTATCCCACGCAACTATTTAGCCACTAAGGCACCAAGATAGATAATCCTCTTAATCCTCACTTAGCCTTCGTGTCTCGGTGACTTTGTGGCGCTAGTTCCTGTTCCATTATAGAGCTTTTTTCTAAAACAACCAATGCTTCCTCTATATCAGAAATATTAACACAGGGGACCACTTCGATATGTTGAAATAATCCCGGACGAGAATTCTTGGCCTTAATAACCCTCCCGACAGGCAACCCCTTCGGGAATATACCCCCCACCCCGGAAGAAATTACTATATCCCCGGGTTTAACATCGTCACGAATGCCGACGTAATCTAAATAACAGACTCCACCGGATTCTCCCTTGAGCACTCCCCTTACCCTGCTTCTCTGCACAATGGCATCGACAGCGCTGTTCCGGTCTGTAATCAGTAAAACCTTTGCATAGTGCAGGGAGACACTTATAATCTGGCCAACAACACCATCGGCAGCTATAACCGCCATCCCTCTTTGAAGTCCATCGTCAGAGCCACGGTTAATAATCATGGTCTCAAACCAGACCGTGGGATCATACCCAACAACCTCTGCCGACAAAAGGGGGAGGGGTACCGTCTCTTTAAAATTTAACAGTTTCTTGAACCGGATATTGGCAATAATGGCTTCACGATACTCATTGTTTTTACTGCGCAGTCGTTCGATTTCCTTTCTCAACAACCTATTTTCCTTTTGTACGCCAACCAAGTAGATATAATCATGCCCAAAAGCAGTAATTCCCCTCTGAATGAAGACGATCCCTTTCTGGATGGGAGCAAACAACTCTACACCAACCTTCTGCCAGGGGCCAAAATCTCTGTTTTTCCCTATACTGGAAACAAGGAGTACGAAAAGGATAACAGCCAACAGACCGGTTAAGATAAAAATTTTCAGACGATTAAGAGGTCTTTCCTTTTTTCGCATTAAGACATCCGTATTACTGTATAGCGATCTCTTTCAGGATACCGATATTGTCCAGAATTTTTCCAGATCCCAGCACTACGGATGAAAGAGGGTCATCAGCAATAATAATAGGCAACCCGGTTTCTTCTCTTAATAATTTATCCAGATTACGCAGAAGAGCGCCTCCACCTGTAAGAACTATCCCCTTATCGACAATATCTGCTGCCAGCTCAGGAGGTGTTTGTTCCAAAGCGACCTTCACCGTCTCCACTATAGCATCTACCTGTTCGGTTATGGCCTCTCGTACTTCGTCGGAATCTATAGTAATTGTTTTGGGGACTCCCGAGACTAGATCCCGGCCTTTTATTTCCATGGTGTCATAAGGCTTCTCCGGCATTACGTTGCCGATAGTGGTCTTTATCATCTCGGCAGAGTGTTCACCAATCAATAAATTATACTTCTTCTTGATATATTGTAAGATGGCCTCATCCATTTTATCTCCGGCCACTCTAACCGACCCCGAATAAACAATCCCGGACAGAGAAATAACAGCTACTTCCGTAGTACCGCCCCCGATATCCACTATCATATTGGCCGTAGGCTCGGTTATGGGCAGACCTGCGCCCACGGCCGCAGCCATCGGTTCCTCAACCAGATAAACTTCCCGTGCCCCTGCTGATTCTGCAGATTCCTTGACCGCCCTTTTTTCCACCTGGGTTATCCCCGAAGGGACACTGACAATAATACGTGGGCGCACCAGGGTCCGCCTGTTATGCACCTTGGTAATAAAATAACGGAGCATGGCCTCAGTTACCTCAAAATCGGCAATAACGCCATCCCTCATAGGACGGATAGCCTTTATGTTGCCCGGCGTCTTTCCCAGCATCATTTTTGCCTCTTTACCCACGGCCAGGACCTTGCTAGCACCTCTAACATCCTTTCTCACCGCTACAACCGAGGGTTCTCTTAAGACAATACCTTTCCCTTTGACGTAGACCAACGTATTCGCGGTACCCAGGTCAATGGCCAGATCGTTAGATAACCACCCCAATATAGAGTCAAACATCATACCCTCTTCTCCTTAATTTTAATGGAAAAAACCCTTAAATTTTAACCGGTTCTCCCGCTTTTCTTATTTTCTAGCCTTTCACAATAACCCGTGTAATAACAAGGGTCAATATCTTTTTTGTGCATAATATGCATACTTACCTTTTTACCTAAATATCTATATCGTTCAATTCAATAAAATAATTCACTCATTTTGAGATTTTAATGAAAGTCCGATGAAAATTATCTTGACAAAATTTATGGAATTTTATTTTATACATATATTATGAATGAGCAACCATTCATAAAGGATCTTTTTTGAGCCAAATAAGCCTATAACTCTGTGAAAGCCACCGACAAACATCAGAAGATTATCCAGGCCGCCGTTAAAATTTTTGCCCGGAACGGTTTTTTTAACTCGCGCATCTCAGAAATCGCCAAAGAAGCAAATGTGGCAGACGGCACGATATATCTTTATTTTAACAATAAATATGACATACTCATCTCCCTCTTTGAGGAAGAGATGGGGGAAATTATAACCAACATGCGGGAAGAACTGGCCAAAGAAGAAAACCCGCTCAAACAATTAGAGATTTTTTCCCGGGTTCACCTGAAAATCGTAGAAGAAAACAGAGAAATGGCCGAGGTGCTCCAGGTCGAAATCCGGCAGAGTAGTAAATTCATGAAGGAATATCGCAATAAAAAATTTGCCGAGTATGTAAATATAATCTCTTCCATTATAAAAAAAGGCCAGGAACAAGGCCTCATCCGCAAAGACGTCATGCCGGGCATAGCCAAGCGGGCTTTTTTCGGAGCCTTAGATGAAATGTCCCGTTTCTGGATACTCTCCCCTCAAAAAAAATACAGCACGCATACTGCAGCCAAACAGATCAGCGATTTCTTTATTCGCGGAATTGCTGTATCCTGAAAAACAGCCATCAGCTATCAGCCTTCAGCTTTCCGCTTTTGGCTGTTTTAGGCCTTGGCTTTTTCAGTGACTTTGTGGTAAAAAACAAACAAAGTGAATGTCATTAGTCAATAGTCATTTGTCACTGGTAAAAACGATCAGCATTCAGCTTAAGGTACTATTTGTCTTGGATTTTTTGCTGATGGCTGACAGCTGACGCTGAAAGCGTGAAGTTCGCCCCGGCAAATCGGCCTGTGGCACGACCGGAAACGGTAGTTTCCGGTCGTGCACTAACCAATGACCGATAACTAATGACCGGTGATGTTGCCTAATCGTATGGTTATTAAGGAGAAATGCATGCCGTCTCTATTAGGAACAACGGTCATAGAACACCTGCTGACCACCCAGAAGGCCCACCCCGAGGCTACCGGTGCATTCACGCGGTTGTTATCCGAACTCATTGTGGCCGCCAAAATCATCTCTCGCGAGGTAAACAAGGCCGGCCTGGTGGACATACTGGGTTATGCCGGACGAGAAAACATCCAGGGAGAGCAGGTACAGAAGCTGGATGAATTCGCCCATAGGACCATCGTTGAGCGTATGGCCCACACCGGAGAATTGTGCGCTATGGCCTCAGAAGAAGACCCGGATATAATACCCGTCCCTGAGAGATTTACCAAAGGCAATTATGTCCTGATCTTCGACCCCTTGGACGGTTCATCCAATATCGACGTAAACGTCAGCATCGGCACTATCTTCTCCATTTACCGCCGCGTAACCCCGATGCCTGCCGACCCAACCCTGGAAGATATCCTCCAGAAAGGAAGCAAACAGGTCGCAGCCGGCTACTTTGTCTATGGCTCCAGCAGCATGATGGTCTATACGTCAGGCAGCGGCGTACACGGATTTACACTCCTTCCGAGCATAGGCGAGTTCTTGTTATCCCATGAGAATATCAAGATACCGGAGCGGGGAAGGGCCTTTAGCGTTAACGAAGGCAACTATAGCTATTGGGCGGATGAAGTTAAAAAACTTGTGAGCTATTTTAAAACGCCGGATAGGGAAACAAAAAGGCCGTACACGGGGCGCTATATTGGTTCTCTGGTGGCGGATTTCCATCGCAATCTCCTGCAT
Source organism: Thermodesulfobacteriota bacterium (assembly GCA_031082315.1). Taxonomy (NCBI): domain Bacteria; kingdom Pseudomonadati; phylum Thermodesulfobacteriota; species Thermodesulfobacteriota bacterium. The sequence goes on along the minus strand of JAVHLC010000006.1, from coordinate 33,162 downwards.
GGCGGTATATTTATGTACCCTCCGGACAAAAAAGACCCCAAAAAGCCCCTTGGCAAACTGCGCCTCATGTGTGAGTGCAACCCGCTGTCCTTTGTCGTGGAGCAGGCCGGCGGCTATGCCAGCACCGGCTTCCAGGGCATACTTGATCTCGAGCCCAAGGAATTGCATCAGCGTGTGCCGCTTTACATAGGAAGCAAAGAAGATGTACTTATTGCCGAACAGTTCATAAAAGGAGAAAGGATATCCTGATGCCGCTTGTACCTGCCAAAAACATATTGCTTAAGGCTTACCGGGAAGGCTACGCCATAGGGGCCTTTAATTTTGTTAATATGGAAATGTTACAGGCCATTTTACAGACGGCCAATAACCTGCGCGCCCCGGTCATTATCCAGGCTTCAGAAGGAGCCATCAGTTATGCCGGACTATCGACCATCGTATCCATGGCCAGGACACTGGCCGGAGAGGTAGATATCCCCGTAGCCCTGCATCTGGATCATGGGCACAAGCTGGAAACGATCAGGGCCTGTATTCAGGCCGGATTTACCTCGGTCATGATCGACGCCTCTCACCTGCCTTATGCCGAAAACGCAGCCCTGACCCGACAGGTGGTGGAAATAGCCCGCCAGTCCGGGGTCTCGGTAGAAGCCGAACTGGGCCGCCTCATGGGTGTAGAGGATACCGTGTCTGTGGCGGAAAGAGACGCCGTACTCGTCGATCCTGAAGAGGCCGGCCGTTTCGTGCGGGAGACAGATATTGACTCTCTGGCTCCGGCCGTAGGGACATCGCACGGGGCCTTCAAGTATAAAGGCGCTGCCCGCCTCGACCTGGAACGACTAAAAAAGGTTAAAGAAAAGACGGGGATACCCCTCGTCCTGCACGGCGCGTCTTCTATTCCGGCTGACCTTCTTCAAGAGGCCATTGGTTCCGGCATTCCGATTGGGGAGGCCAAAGGCGTGCCCCTGGAAGAAGTGCAAAAGGCTATCAAGGTGGGTGTAGCCAAGGTCAACATCGATACGGACCTCCGTCTTGGTTTCGTCAGCGCCATGCGCCGCATCCTGGCGGAAAAGCCGGAGACCTTCGACCTGAGAAAAATCCTGGGGCCGGCCCGGGAAAAAGTAGCACAAATCATTGCAGACAGGATACAGGCCCTGGGCTGTGCCGACAGGGTCTGAACGTGCTTATCCTGGGTATCGAAAGCTCCTGTGATGAGACAGCCGCGGCTGTCGTCCGGGACGGAAAGATCATATTATCCAGTGTGGTGGCCTCCCAGGTGGATGTGCATCGCCGTTACGGCGGCGTCGTACCGGAACTGGCCTCCCGCAAACACATCGAAGCCATCTATCCTGTTGTGGAAGAGGCCCTGGAACGGGCCGGGGTATCTTTAAATGGCATTGACGCCATAGCCGCCACCCAGGGGCCGGGGCTAGTAGGGTCACTACTGATCGGCCTCTCCTTTGCCAAGGCCCTTTCTTATGCGCGGGGACTCCCCCTTATTGGCGTGAGCCACATCGAAGGACACCTTTTATCTATTTATCTGGAAGAAGATACCCCTTCCTTCCCCTATGTCGCCCTTATGGCCTCAGGCGGGCATACCGCCCTGTACTACGTCTCTGACTTTACAGATTATCGCCTCCTGGGCCAGACGCGGGATGACGCCGCCGGCGAGGCCTTCGATAAGGTGGCAAAACTGCTGGGGCTTGGCTATCCCGGGGGAGAGGTAATCAGCCGGCTGGCCGAACAAGGGAACCCTAAAAAAATCAATCTCCCCCGGGCCATTATCAGTAAGGATTCCTTCGACTTCAGCTTCAGCGGCCTTAAGACCGCAGTAGCCAATTATATACGCTGTTGTCGGGAGAACCGGATACCAGCGCCCTACGAGGATACGGCGGCCGCCTTTCAGGAGGCCGTAGTCGATGTCCTGACAGATAAGACCATGAAGGCCGCCCTGCAATATAAGGTCAAAAATATTGTTGCGGCAGGCGGGGTAGCTTCTAATCGCCGTTTAAGGGAAGCCCTCGGCGCGGCCGCAAAAAAGGCCGGGGTTAAGGTCTTTATCCCGGAGCCGTCCCTTTGCACGGATAATGCCGCGATGATTGCGGTGGCCGGATACCATCGTTTCCGGAAAGGAGAGGTTTCCGGCCTAACCCTAGATGCCTATTCCAAAAATAGACCATGACTTTAAAAAGGACATTAAGATACTATTATCTCCGCATGAAGAACCTCAAGGGCAATCCCCGGGCGATTGCCTGCGGCATGGCCATTGGTGTCTTTATCGGCCTTACCCCAACCATACCATTCCACACGGTGATGATCCTCCTGGCAACCTCTCTATTGAGCAGCAGCCGCATAGCTGGGCTTATCGGGGCCATTATAATCAGTAATCCCGTCACCATACCCATCTACTATTACCTAGCCTATTACCTCGGGAAATGGGTCACCTCTTTTGAAATGAAACTGCCACATACCTATTCTATTATCGATATAGCCCGCGCCGGCTGGGAGTTAGTGCTCACTATGCTCATTGGTGGAGTGATCCTCGGCATTATACCAGCGGTTATTACCTATTTCCTTACACTTTACATCTTTAAGCACCTCAGGACAAAGCGCCGGGCCAGACGGTCCATATAAACACATAACCCGGACACTATTTAAACTTTGAACTAAGCGCCCAATGACCAGCCCGCAAGGATTACTAAAAAAGTACGACATACGGCCCTCAAAGAGCCGGGGGCAAAATTTCCTTATAAACCCGGACATCGCTAGGGCCATAATTGAAAAGGCGGGATTGGGGGCAGAGGACATAGTCATTGAAGTGGGCATGGGCCTGGGCATTCTCACCCTTCCCCTGGCCGCCAAGGTCAAAAAACTCATTAGCTTCGAAGTTGACCCGCGCCTGATTGCTATCGTGAAGGAAGAATATACCCTCCCTTCCACGCTGGAAATAGTACACCAGGACATACTGAAAGTTGACTTTCAGGCATTGGAAAGAAAATATAGACAAAAACTAAAGATAATAGGGAACCTGCCTTACTATATTTCCAGCCCTATACTTTTTAAGATATGGGAATGTCGGTCTTCGTTTAAAAATGCCTTTGTTATGCTCCAAAAGGAGGTGGCCGAAAGGATCGTCGCCCCACCCGGCAGCAAAACATATGGTATTCTTGCCGTGTTCTTCAATTATTGCGCCACCATCGAAAAGGTCTTAAGAGCGCCTGCCGCTCAATTCTATCCCAGACCGGAAGTAGATTCTATGGTCCTGGGGTTTCATCTCCGCCCCCCGGAGGTAATCGCTGAGGATGAATCCCTCTTTAAAAAAATAGTCAAAAGCGCCTTCCAGAAACGCCGCAAGACCCTGCAAAATGCCCTCGCACACCCCGGCTTTCCTCCTGAACTGATTAGAAGCGTCCTGGGAACCCTGAACATTGATGGACAGAGAAGGGCCGAAACCCTGGGGGTTAATGATTTTGTTCAGATAAGTAATCTACTGAGAAAAGCGGCTATCAGCTGTTAGCTTTCAGCCATCATCTATCAGGAGGACAGGCGTCTGTCCTCGGCCAGCCTATGGCGACCCGCCTGTCCTCAGGTATTAAATGGCCTGACTCTGCGTCCTCTGTGTGCTCTGCGGTAAATAGTCGCTAACTAACAAAACTTGACAAAAAGAAAGGGCAGTTGTTAAATTGCGTCCGCATCAAGACAGCGATTTAATACTGTGAACTATGAAGATAATAAAATCCGTGGCCAGGATGCAATCCCTGTCCATGCAAAAAAGGACTGAAGGCAAACGGATTGCCCTTGTCCCTACCATGGGGTTCTTCCATGCGGGACATATAAGCCTCATGACCTATGCCCGTAACAGATGCGACCTCCTGGTGGTGAGCATCTTTGTAAACCCCATGCAATTCGGCCCGTCAGAGGACCTTGAACGCTATCCGCGTGACCTTAAACGCGACCGGGTAATGGCTGAAAAGGCCGGAGCGGATGTCCTCTTCTGTCCGTCCGCACAAGACATGTACCCACGGGGATTTCAGACGCATGTGGAGGTGGAACAACTAACCCAACCGCTCTGTGGCCGTCGCCGACCGGGACACTTTCGCGGGGTAACCACGGTAGTAACTAAACTTTTTAATATCGTACAACCTCATGAGGCCGTATTCGGGCTGAAAGATTACCAGCAATGGCTGGCCATCCGCCATATGGCCGGTGATTTAAACATGGCGGTCAAGGTTACAGGCCGGCCCATCGTCCGTGAAAAAGACGGCCTGGCCATGAGTTCGCGCAACACCTGCTTATCCCCGGCAGAGAGAAAGGCGGCGCTCAGCCTTCAACAGGCCATTTCCGTGGCTAAGGATCTGGTCCGTAAAGGAGAAAAAGGCCCTGAACGGATAAAGAAGGCTATAAAAGAACTGATAACTTCATATAATAGCGCTAAGATAGAAATAGAATATATCAGTTTTTGTCATCCGGAGACATTAGATGAACGAGATATAATCAAAGATAAGACCTTGCTGGCCATAGCCGCCCGGGTAGGAAAAACACGTCTTATCGACAATTGTCTTTTATCCACAGGAGGAAAATGAAAATACCCCCCTCACTCCCCCTTAGTAAAAAGGAGGAATACAGGGGGATTTTCAGGAGAATAAATAAGATGCAACGGCTTATGCTGAAATCAAAACTGCACCGCGTAAAGGTAACGGAGGCCGATCTGAATTACGAAGGCAGCCTGACCATAGACGCCTCCCTTATGAGGGCCGCGGGCATCTTACCTTTCGAAATGGTCCGGGTCTATAATATAAACAACGGCGAACGTTTTGAGACTTACGCTATTGAGGGCCTGCCTGATTCCGGCGTTATCTGTCTTAATGGCGCAGCGGCCCGCAAGGGAGTGGTCGGCGACCTGCTCATAGTAGCCACTTACGCCCTTTACAGCGAAGATGAATTGGCAGGCTACAGACCGCGCCTTGTACACGTAGATAAAGATAACCGCATCGTTTGACCTCTATGAAGCAATTCATAAGCAAGATAAAAAATCTATTTTTGACCGGGCTTTTAATTCTCATCCCCATCTTCGTGACGATATACGTCGCAACAGGGATGATAAATTTTATTGATTCAATCGGGGACATCCTCCCGAAGAAGTTCAATCCTGAGACCTACCTACCCTTCCATATCCCGGGCCTGGGCATCATATACACCGTAATTATGGCCCTGATTGCCGGGCTTCTGGTCCGCAACTATATCGGCAAAAAGGCCCTGGGCTACTGGGAAATGGTCGTAGATAAAATCCCCCTGGTCAGGGTGCTTTACGGCGCCCTCAGGCAGGTCTCGGAGGCCATATTTGTCAAGGGCGATACCCAGTTTAAGAAGGTAGTATTGATTGAATACCCCCGCCGGGGTATTTATAGTCTTGGTTTTATCACCGGGAAGGCCGGCGATAAACTGTCTGCAAACACCCGTCCTCACATGGTCGGTGTTTTTGTACCCACAACCCCTAACCCCACCTCTGGATTTTATCTTATCGTACCGGAAGAAGATATTATTAATGTGGATATCTCTATCGAAGATGCCTTTAAGCTTATTCTTTCGGGTGGTATGGTTAGTCCAAGCTAAACCCCCGGCGACATCACTTCCCAAGACGAACCCTGTGTTAAGTAGAACTAAATAATTTCTCGATACTAATATTGATCAATTCGTAAAAAAGCCTTTTCACCGCTGAGCACGCAAAGGCGCAAAGACCTCAAAGAAAAATGAAAATCTGGAAATCAAGAAATCAGGAGTAAAAGATTTTTTCATGAGTTCCTGAGTTCCAAATTTTATTATTTTTGCGTCCTTGGCGGCTTTGCGTGATATTTTGGACCTTTTGCGAGATCATCAATATTATGAACCTTAATAGCTTGACAAGGATAGAGGCATCTGTTTATATACCGCAAGTTTGCAAGAGGAGGACGCACTATGTTCATGAAAAATTGCCTTTTTACCTCAGAATCGGTTACCGAGGGACATCCGGATAAGGTAGCCGACCAGATCTCTGATGCTATCCTTGACGCTATACTGGAAAAGGATAAAATGGGCCGGGTGGCCTGTGAGACATTGGTGACTACCGGCATGGTCCTGTTAGCCGGCGAGATCACTACGGATTGCTATGTAGATATGCCGCAAATTGTGCGCGGCGCCATAAAAGAAATCGGCTATACAGACTCATCCATGGGTTTTGACTGGCAGACCTGTGCTGTTCTTTCCAGCATCGATAAACAGTCTCCGGATATTGCACAGGGCGTAAACGGCACCGGCCTCTACCATGAAATGGGAGCCGGCGATCAGGGCCTCATGTTTGGCTATGCCTCTGACGAAACCCCGGATTTCATGCCCATGCCTATCTGGTATGCCCACAAGCTGGCCATGCGCCTGGCTGAAGTGCGAAAGAAGGGAATACTTACCTTTTTGAGACCGGATGGCAAGACCCAGGTTACGGTCCGTTATGTCAATGGGGAGCCGGTATCCATACCAACTGTGGTTATTGCCGCCCAGCATACCCCGGAAGTGTCCTATAAAGAGATTAAAGAGGCCATTGTTGAGGAAGTTATCAGGGAGGTCATCCCGGCGCACCTCATGACCGGCGATACAGAATACCTGATCAATACGACCGGCCGTTTTGTCGTGGGCGGGCCGCTGGCCGATTGTGGCGTCACCGGGCGAAAAATCATTGTCGATACCTATGGAGGCCGCGGACACCATGGCGGCGGGGCCTTTTCCGGAAAAGACCCCTCTAAGGTGGATCGCAGTCCCTCCTATATGGCCAGATATGTGGCCAAGAATGTGGTGGCCGCCGGTCTGGCGCGGGAATGCGAGGTTCAGGTGGCTTATAGTATCGGTCTGGCCAGGCCGCTTTCCATCAACCTAAATACCTATAGCACAGAGGCCATCCCTAACGACCGGATTGTTAAGATCATTACGGAGAATTTCAGCTTCAAGCCGGCCGACGTTATCAGCTATTTGGATTTAAGACGCCCCATATTCAAGAAAACAGCGGCTTACGGACACTTCGGCCGGCCGGAGCCGGAGTTCACGTGGGAAAAGCTGGATAAGGTGGAATTATTGAAAGACAAAGCCGGGCTATAAGAAGCGGTCAGCTATCGGCCTTCAGCTTTCAGACAAAAAAAGAGACCGTGCTGATTGCTGACAGCTGAATGCTGATAGCTAACAATCTATGAGGAGTCAGCATGAAACACCATATTAAAGACGAAAAACTCGCTGCTAAAGGAAAACTCCGGATAGAATGGGCCGGCCAGAGTATGCCCGTGCTCAATATTATCCGGGACCGCTTTGAAAAGGAAAAGCCGCTCAAAGGCGTGCGCATTGCCGCCTGTCTTCATGTGACCACGGAAACAGCGGCCCTGATGGAGACGCTAAAGGCCGGGGGCGCGGATGTGGCCATCTGCGCTTCTAATCCCCTCAGCACACAGGACGATGTAGCCGCCTCTTTGGTTAAGAATAGCGGCATCCCCGTCTTTGCCATTAAAGGCGAAGACCATGATACCTACTACAGCCACATCCGCTCTGTGCTGAAAATAAAACCTATGATAACTATGGATGACGGCGCCGACCTGGTATCGACGCTCCATTCAGAGAAAAAAGACCTTATCCCCTCTATCCTGGCCGGCACAGAAGAGACAACCACCGGAGTCATCCGGCTACGCAGTATGGCCATGGATAAGGTCCTCGGTTATCCTATAATCGCCGTAAATGACGCCAAGACCAAACACTTCTTTGATAATCGCTACGGAACCGGTCAGAGCACCATCGACGGCATCATCAGGGCCACCAATCGTCTCCTGGCCGGAAGCGTCTTTGTGGTCTGCGGTTATGGTTGGTGCGGCCGGGGATTAGCTAGCCGGGCCCGGGGCATGGGAGCGCGGGTTATTATTACCGAGGTTGATCCTCTGAAGTCGCTGGAAGCGGTCATGGACGGCTATGCCGTCATGCCCATGGAAGAGGCCACCCGGATCGGGGATATTTATTGCACACTTACCGGTAATATCCATGTCATACGCAAGGAACACTTTCTTAAAATGAAAGATGGGGCCATCGTCTCCAACTCCGGCCACTTTAACGTCGAGCTGGACCTGGACGGCCTGGCGGAGGTAACCGAAAAAAGGCGCATGATCCGGGAATATGTAGAAGAATATACACTGGCCAACGGCAAACGGGTTTACGTATTAGGAGAAGGACGGCTCATTAACCTGGCTGCGGCCGAAGGACATCCATCGAGCGTCATGGACATGAGTTTTGCCAATCAGGCCTTGTCCGCTGAATACATAGCAAAACACCATGGTCAGATGAGAAAAGAGGTTTACCCGGTTCCGGAAGAGATCGACCGCCGGATCGCCTTAATGAAACTCCAGTCTATGGGAATACACATCGATAAGCTGACGGCAGAACAGGAAAAATACCTTAGTTCCTGGGAAATGGGAACGTAAGAGACAGAAAAATAAAGCAAGAGAGCTTAAGGCTCAAAGCTTTCAGCTCTCTTGCTTTCAGCTATTGCAGATTACGGTTTTATCCCCAGCTTCTTCTCCCTCTCCGCCACGAGTAATCTGGTCTTGACCGCCGTGTCCGGGTTTAGGCTCATAGAGTCAATCCCGCATTCCACAAGAAACTCAGCGAATTCGGGAAAATCGCTCGGCCCCTGTCCACAAATGCCTATCTTCCTCTTGTTGGCCCTCGCCACCTTAATAACCTGGGCAATTAAGCGCTTCACCGCCTCATTACGTTCATCGGAAATATGGGCGATAAGCTCTGAATCCCGGTCTAAGCCCATGGTCAACTGGGTCAGGTCATTAGAACCGATGGAGAACCCGTCGAATACCTTGGAAAACTCATCAGCCAGCACCACGTTGCTGGGTATTTCACACATAACATAGACTTCCAGCCCCTTTTTGCCCTGAACCAGGCCATATTTTTTCATAACCTCGATTACTTTCTTCCCTTCTTCCACAGTCCGGCAGAATGGAACCATGACCTTGACATTGGTCAGGCCCATCTCATCCCTCACCTTAAGCAGGGCCCTACATTCCAGAGCAAAGGCCGGCTCAAAAGACGGATCATAGTAGCGGGAAGCCCCGCGCCAGCCGATCATGGGATTACTTTCGACCGGCTCATAAAGAAATCCGCCGATTAGGTTAGCGTATTCGTTGGTCTTGAAATCGGAAAGACGCACAATAACATCGTTGGGATAAAAACCGGCGCCGATACGCCCGATACCCTGGGCCAGAGTATCTACAAAAAATTGCACTTTGTCTTTATAATGGGGAGTACGCTGATCGATCTGTTCTATTACCTTTGCTATTTTCTTATCTTTCCGTGCCTTTCCCTTAAGCTCTTTGTAATGGATGAGCGCCAGGGGATGTATGCCGATATGAGAGTTAATAATAAATTCTTCTCGCGCCAACCCCACGCCATCATTCGGAATCTGGCCCTGGATGAAAGCCCTTTCCGGGATACCTACATTCATCATTATCTTAGTGCGGGTTTGGGGCAATTTCTTCAGGTCAGTGCGTTCTACCTTATACTTCAACATGCCTTCATATATATAGCCGGTTTCTCCCTCACAGCATGACACAGTAACAGGCTGACCAGCCCTTAAGACCTTATCTGCCTTTTCTGTCCCGATAACACAAGGGATACCCAATTCCCGGGATACAATAGCCGCATGGCACGTCCGCCCGCCGCGGTTGGTGACGATGGCCGCAGCGATTTTCATAATCGGCTCCCAGTCAGGATCGGTCATGTCTGTCACCAACACCTGCCCCGGCTTGAAATCCAGGATGTTTTTAGAACTCTTAATAAGATTTACCTTGCCCTGACCTATCCTGGAGCCGACCGCCTGCCCGGTGACAAGGAGCTTTCCCGTCTCTTTCAAGACATAGGTCTCTACAAAATTGACGTCCTTCTGGGAATGGACCGTCTCCGGCCTGGCCTGTACTATATAAAGCTTACCGGTCCCTACCTTTTTGCCGTCCCCATCCTTGGCCCACTCGATGTCCATAGGCTTAAAATAGCCGGCCTCTTTACTGTAATGATCTTCAATCACACAGGCCCAACGCGCCAGGGTAGCCAGCTCTTCATCCGAAAGGATATACTGATTTCTCTCATTAAGCGGTGTCGGCTTATTAACAGTTGGTTTCCTCAAGTTGTTCGTATAAACCATCTTTATCTCTTTGGTCCCCAGTCTCTTGACGACTATGGGCATCTTGCCGTTCTTGAGGGTCGGCTTAAAGACATAAAATTCATCAGGGTTGACCGCCCCCTGTACTACATTTTCACCCAGCCCCCAGGCGCCGGTAATAAACACCGCATCTTTAAAGCCAGACTCTGTATCAATAGAAAATATAACGCCGGAGCAAGCCGAATCGCTCCGTATCATCTTCTGAACGGCTATTGATAAATAGACATCAAAATGACCAAATCCCTTATCCTGCCTGTAAGAAATGGCCCGGTTGGTAAACAGACTGGCAAAACATCTTTTACAGGCATCTATAAGATGTTCTTTCTCACGGATATTCAGATAGGTCTCCTGCTGGCCGGCAAACGAGGCATCGGGTAAATCTTCGGCAGTAGCAGAAGAACGGACTGCAACGTCCACATTAGCCCCGTACTCCTTCTCCATCCGTGCATAGGCGTCAACGATAGTCTTGGTGAGATCATCCGGGAAAGGAGCGGTACGTACTACATTACGCACCTTTTCCCCACGCTGCATCAGGTCTTTAATATTGTGAGTATCCAACCCTTCCAAAATTTCCCGTATCTTTTTATCGACACCGGACGCCTTGAGCAGATATTTGTAAGCCTCAGCCGTTATGGCAAAACCGCCCGGGACGTTGACGCCCTTCCTGATCAATTTCTGATACATCTCTCCAAGTGAAGCGTTTTTCCCGCCGACCAACGGAATATCCTTGATGCCTATCTCGTCAAACCATAGTATAAACCGATTTTTACTCTTACCCATGAGCACGCCCCCTTCTATGATTGCGTTCTAATTTCTACAGCTTTTTGCATAGTAGCAAAATTTTACATAAAGTTACAATAAAAAATAGTGGCCGCTTTGAGCCTTGAGCTTTCAGCCCTTCATCCCGAACATATCTTGATAACCTCTCGCGGAATAGCGGGTAGCGGCAATATCTTATCTACGGCGCCACGCTTTATGGCCTCTTTGGGCATGCCAAAAACCACACAGGTGGCCTCGTCCTGGGCAATGGTAAAGGCCCCGGCCTCCTTCATTTCCAGCAGCCCCTGAGCGCCGTCGTCGCCCATGCCGGTCATGATGACACCGACAGCATTGGCCCCGGCATAGCGGGCCCCGGAGCGAAAGAGCACATCCACGGACGGGCGATGACGGGAGACTAAAGGCCCGTCCTTAATCTCCACATAATACCGGGCGCCACTCCGCTTAAGCAAGGTATGCTTATTCCCCGGGGCGATTAAGGCCCGTCCGGTCACCACTCCATCACCATTTTCAGCCTCCTTGACCTCCACCCGGCAAAGGCCGTTCAGCCGCGCGGCAAAGGCTGAGGTAAATTTCTCAGGCATGTGCTGGACAATCACCATGCCCGGGGTGTCGTGCGGCAGGGCCTCGAGGAACGCTCTTAACGCCTCTGTACCACCGGTGGAAGCCCCGATCAGGACTACCTTCTCCGTGGTTTCGGCCATGGCCTTGGTCTTTGGTTTGGCCATGATTACATCCGCCGTCAGCTTTTCTTCAACTTTTCTGATTTTTCTGGGACGTAATGTGACCTGAGCCGCCGCCTTAACAGCGTCGCAGATGCGTATCCTGGACTCCTCCAGAAACTGCTTTGTCCCCATCTTGGGCTTCTCGATGATCTCCACTGCGCCATATTCCAGGGCCTGAAGGGTTGTCTGAGCGCCCTGTGTAGTCAGAGTCGAGCAGATAACCACGGGTATGGGATGCTGAGCCATAAGCTTGCGCAGGAAGGTGATACCATCCATGCGCGGCATCTCTACATCCAGAGTAATAACATCCGGCACAGCCTTTTTCAGGCGCTCCGCCGCCACATAAGGGTCCTGCGCGGTAGCAATTACCTCGATATCCGGATCAGAGTCTAATATCTCGTTCAGCGTCTGCCGCACTACAGCAGAGTCATCGACGACCAGCACCTTTATTTTCTCGCTCATTTTATCCCCGTATCTAACTGTATATTGTCAAAATTAACCACAGTGAATACAGCGCGGCATAACCGCAAGCAAAAGCGCTTTGCGCGAATTCCAAATGACAAAATCCATCCGCCTTAGACGGATAAATAAAGCTCAAATGCCAAATGAAGCCCAAAGTTCAAATGACAAAAATGCCTATGTGGATAAACTTGGACATTTGGATTTCCTTTGGTATTTGGATTTTGACATTTGAACTTTTTTATATCTTCCTATAAACGGTCGGGCTGGCCAGTTTAAAATCCGTTTCCATCCCGTGCAGGGTCTCCGAGTGGCCGATGAACAGATACCCTCCGTCAACGAGATGCTTATAAAACTTCTTTATCAACCTGGTTCTGGTCCCTTGGTCGAAATATATCATGACATTGCGGCAAAAAATAAAATCCATAGACCCGTGGAAAGGAACGGAGTCGTCCATAAAATTATAATGCTGAAACCCCACCCGGTTACGCAACTCCGGCGCCACACGATAGTAACCCTCCTGTCCCTTTGTCCCGCGCAGGAAATACTTCCTCAGATAATCCTCGGGAATACCTTGAATTTCCGGCCCGGCATAAACTGCGCGCCGGCCCTTATCCAACATGCGGTGTGATATATCCGTAGCCAGGATAGAAAACTCACCGCCCCCGTAAACCTTAAGATACTCTATCATAACCATAGCTAAGGTATAAGGTTCTTCTCCCGAGGAACAACCTGCGCTCCAAGCCATGATTTTCCCCTCGCCTACGCGGCGTACCCGGGTCGCCAACTCCGGCAAGACCACCTCTTTTAAGAACTTAAAATGGCCTGCCTCCCGGAAAAACTCGGTCTTGTTGGTGCTGATCATATCGATAGTATGCGGGAATTCGGCCTGCCGGCCCTCCGGACTGGTTATGTAATTGTAATAATCAAAAAAAGAATGCAGCCCAAGGGCTCTGAGGCGTTTTAGCAATCGTGAAACAAGCATGTTCCTTTTAGCAGGGGGAAGGGTTATCCCGGCATGGCGGTACACAAGATCGCTGAACAGGGCAAACTCCTGGTCAGACATGTCAGGAGGATTAAAAATGGGAATATTCGTATTTAAGCCGGGGTTTATGTCCGCCATAACTTTTATGTGTTTTAGCTCTCAGTAGTCAGTTAGTAATTAGTTTTCATCCGGAAACTGCCGTTTCCGAATGAAAGCTCTCAGCGATCAGCTTTCAGCCGTCAGTAAAAAAATAAGACAAACAACATCTTAAGCTGACTGCTGACCGCTCCATCCAGAAAACTGGGGGTTTCGGATGAAAACTAATTAATTTCATAAATCCGTTGTCATTCCCGCGAAAGCGGGAATCCAGCAAGAAACTGGATACCGGATCAGGCCTGTCCTCAACTTGATTGGGGATCCGGCATGACATTTTTTTATGTATTTACCTGCCGGAGTAATAACTCGAAACCCGTAACTCGTAGCCCGCAACCCATCACTCAGTACTCTTTAATCTTCCCTAGCCGCTGACCGCTGAACGCTGAGTGCTGATAGCTTCCTAAACCACCATCTCCGCATGGACATCACCGGGTATCTTTTGAACGGCTACATCCGCCTCAATCCCCGGTCCGCCGGCGGCGGACATGAGCGTTATTTCATCGATGGAAAGGATGCGGTTGATATCCAGAATGATGATAAATCCTTCGTTCTGCCTGGCCATGCCCTGGATAAAGTCAGCCCTGAGGCGCATCCCCATCTTGGGCGCCGGTTCGATCTCACCGGCCGGTATCTCCAGGACTTCCTTGACTGAATCCACAAGGCATCCTATCGTGACTGTCTCCCCATCAAGCTCCACTTCCACAATCACAATGCAGGTATCAACGGTTCGCTCTGCCGTCAGCATCCCCAGTTTTAAACGCATATCCATAACCGGGACTACGTTGCCTCTTAAATTTATCACGCCGCAGAGAAAATCCGGCATACGCGGTATCCGGGTAATGGTAGTGTACTCCAGCACCTCTTTTACCCTCGATGTCTCCAGGGCAAAATCTTCTCCGTTTAAGACAAAGGTAAGATACTGCCTGATCTCGTCCATAGTTTTAAACCTCCTTTATTCTATTATCTCACCGCAGAGACGTAACCAAAGAAGTTCGGGGTTCTGGGTTCCTCGTTCACGGTTTTTTAACTTTGAACCTTGAACTTTGAACCTTGAACCTCAATCTTTGTCATTCTCTCTGGCTTTCAGCTTTCAGCTTCTTATCCTTTGCGGTGAATATCCGCCTCAAAACCTTTCAAAATTCTGGTCGTTCTGCTTATCCAGATCAAGAATAACACCCGTAGCATCCTGGCTCCTCGCGGCCGTCTGGCCCCCTTCCGCACGCCCAGGCACATCTACGACTGAGGCGACGGATAGTTCTTTACCCGATTCTGTCCTGGGTTTTCTCTTGAGCTTGCCGGTCAGGCCGATGAAGTTCGCGGCGTTCACTTTTCGCGCCGAGATCTTCTTATTGCCTCTCTTCCGCCCTCCCAGCCGCTCGATAAACATATCCACGTTGCGCTGCATCTCAAGCACCTGCGAGGACGTCTCTTCACTGGTGGAGGCCAATTCCTCGGAAGCGGCGGAATTTTCCTGCACCACTTGGTCGAGTTGCTGGATAGCCTGGGTGACCTGACCGATACCGCTGGCCTGCTCCCTGCTGGCCGCATTTATTTCCTGGACGAGTTCAGACGTCTTCTGGATAGCGGGGACTAACTCTTCCACCAGCTTGCCGGCATGTTCGGCCACCTGGAGGCTGCCGCCTAAAAGGCTGGCAATCTCCTGGGCCGCAATCTGGCTCCGTTCCGCCAGCTTCCTCACCTCGGAAGCGACCACGGCAAAGCCCTTTCCATGTTCACCGGCCCGGGCCGCCTCGATAGCGGCATTCAGGGCCAGTAGATTGGTCTGGCGGGCGATCTCTTCGATTACGCTCGTCTTCTCGGCAATCTGCTTCATGGCGCCGACCGCCTGGGTCACCGCCTGGCCGCCCTCGCTGGCGTTACCGGCCGCCTTGGTAGCCATAGCCGCAGTCTGGCCGGCGCTGTCCGCATTCTGTGAAATAGAGGCGTTCATTTCCTCCATGGAGCTGGACACCTCCTCGATGCTTGCCGCCTGTTCTGTGGCCCCTTGTGAAAGCCCCTGGGCCGTAGAGGAAAGCTGTTCCGCGCCTGCCGCCACGTTTTCTACCGCGTCCCCTATGCTCAATGCCGTCTGCCTGAAGCTCCTTATGCCAAGAATGATAAAGATGTTTATAATCACGGCCACCACCAGGGCTACCCCGGCTACCGCCATCAGTAAGTTCCGGCCATATTCCACGTCGTTATCCGACACCAGCTTGGCCGCCTCCACCTCCCTGTCCACCACGGCCACGATCTTCTCTGTACCGGCTATGGTTTTATCAATAACCGTATCCAACTGGGTATCGAGCATCTGGACTTCTTTGTTTATGCCGCCCCGGCCCTGGGTCAATATCTGGTTAATAATCTTTTCCACCGCACCAAAGGAATTACGAAATTCTGCCAGACCTGTCTTGACCTCGGCAGAGGCAATCCCGTCCAACTCACCCATATGCTCGCCGACCTCGGCCATTTCCTTCTTGATTGCACCGGCCAATTCATCCCTCTCGGCCGTGGTCTCCGCGGTCAGGAACTCCATAACCCCCCAGCCGGTATTGGCAAGATGCAGTTGTAGTTCTTTAGCTACGATGGCGCGCTTCATGATGACATCCGAGATGTTCATCAGATGCCCGTCTATGGCCTCCATCTGCCTGATGCCGGTGAAACTGACTACGCCCAAGGCAATTACCAGAAAAACAAACGCCCCGATAAGCTTTGGTCCTACTGATACCTTCATCTTTCTACCTCCTTAGTAATAGCAATCAGCGTTCAGCTTTCAGCCTTTCTTAATTTCAAATTTGAGATTTGACTCTCTCTTTTGCTGATAGCTAATTTAAAACCTTTCAAATTCCTGCTCATCCTTATTATCCGGCTCCAGGATTAAATCCACCGCTTTCGATCCTGCCTGCCCAAGATTATCCCCGGTTGAACTATCGACTTTTTTCTCATGTGTCTGTGTTACAGGTCCGGCAGCCGGACTCAACTGCATCGCGGGGGAAGGAGCCTTTGGGCGTTTTACGCGCCTGATCCCGGCATGCGCCGTTATCTGACGGGCGCCCTCGCCAGTCTTGAAAAACTCTGCCGCATTAAGCAATTGTTCTGCCTGAGCGGAAAGCTCTTCAGAGGAACTGGCCACCTCTTCTGCACTACCGGCATTCTGTTGCACCACCTGATTAAGTTGTTCAATAGCCTGGGTGGCCTGTTCTATCCCCCGGGCCTGCTCTCCACTGGAGGCGCTGATCTCCTGAACGAGATCGGCGGTCTTCTGTATATTGGGAACCAGTTCAGCTACCAGACGGCCGGCACTTTCGGCCACCTTGACGCTGCTCCCCGACAGATTGGCAATCTCCTGGGCCGCGGTCTGGCTGCGTTCGGCCAGCTTCCGTACCTCGGCCGCCACCACGGCAAAGCCCCGCCCATGTTCTCCGGCCCGGGCCGCCTCAATGGCCGCATTCAAGGCCAAAAGGTTGGTCTGTCTGGCAATCTCTTCGATAATGGTTATTTTTTCCGCGATCTGTTTCATGGCCCCTACCGCCTGCACCACTGCATCACCGCTCTCCCTGGCATTTTGAGCCGCATCTTTTGCAATAACCGCCGTCTGCTTGGCGTTATCCGCATTCTGCACTACCGAGGCATTCATCTCCTCCATGGAGCTGGATACCTCCTCGATGCTTGCCGCCTGTTCGGACGTGCCCTGGGACATCTGCGTGGCAGCAGCATTAAGCTCCTCGCTGCCTGAAGCCACCTGCTCGGCCACTGTCCGTACATTGACGGCAAAACCGGTAAGATTATCGATCATGCTGTTCAGGCTGTTCTTGATCTCGTTAAAGTCACCCTTATAGTCATCTGTGATCTTTGCCGGGAGGTCGCCTCTGCTGATCTGACGGACGTATTCGGCTGCGGTCTTCAGGGGGCCGGTTACAGCATCGAGGGTATCATTTATGCCGTGGATAATCTTTCCATAATCACCGCCGAATTTCCCGGTATCGCCACGGGTATCGAGTTTTCCTTCCACCGCAGACCTGGTGAGCAGGTCTATCTCTGCAAGCAGGTCGTTTAGTTGCGCCACCATCTTCTTAAATGATGCGGCCAGGTCACCGGTCTCATCCAGGCTCTTGACCTCTATGGAAACCGAGGTATCACCGGCAGACAACTTCTCGGCTACGTCGCGAAGATGATTGACCGGCCTGGAAATCCCCCGCGCTATAACCAAGCCCAGGACAGCAGTCACCAGTAAGGCCGGTATCCCGATGAGCATGGTGCCCCAGGTCATCTTTTCAATCGAGGCCAGTATCGCCGCCATACTCTGATTCACTTCCCGGGTCTGCCCCTCGACTAAAGGATCTAGGGTCTTCCAGAGGGCCTCGGCCGTACCGTCAAATTCCCCCATGAGTTTGTTACCTCCGGCCGGCCCATGGGCTATGTAGGCCTGGGCCATCTTTTTTCCGGTGGCATGATAGGCTTCAAACTCTGCTTCCAGTGCCTTCAGGGCATCCAGTCCCTGGCGATTATTTTCCCGGGTATACATCTCTTTAAACTTATTCAGCCCGGCTAAAAAAGATTGCCTGTGCTCCTCTGCCTTATCAAAGCCGTCATTCAGGCCGTCCTGCCCGCGTGTCGCTGAGATATCCGTCAGCCACTGCTGTACCTGTATGACGTGCGCCTTCATCTCTTGCGCGGTCCTCTGGAAAACCACGCTTTCATCCCTGGTCAGGAGCGCGCTCAATTTAACGTTCTGGTTTGCAAAATACGTCCATCCGCCAATGATCAGCATAGAAAGCATGGGGACAATGAAACCAACGGCCAGTTTTGTACCTATCCTTACTTTCATTTTTCTACCTCCTCTACCTCCTTAGTATTGTAATAGCTGTCAGCCTTCAGCTTTGAGCTTTGAAATTTGTCATTCTCTCTGGCTTTCAGCTTTCAGCCTTTTATCCTCTGCGTCCTTTGCGCCTGGTGAATTTATTTCCTGGCGTCCTTTGCGGTGAATTTATGCTGCCTCCTCACGCTGTGCGCACCGCGTGATCTGGGGTACGTCCAAAATCAAGGCCACCGTGCCGTCACCCAGTATGGTAGCCCCGGATACGCCGTCGGCCTGCCTGAACATCTTGCCCAGGGGTTTAATCACCGCCTGCTTCTCACCCACAATCCTGTCCACAACCAGGCCTGTGACGAAATCCTCGGCCTGCACCACGATGACCTGTTCTATAGATAGCGCTTCTCTATCCGCCGTAACAAAGAATTCACTTAACCGGACATAAGGAACAAGTCTATCCCGGACGTTCATCACATGGCGTCCGTGGGTATTGTCAATATCACGCCCGGTCAATTCCACACACTCCTGCACATGATGCAGCGGAATCACAAACCGCTCACGGCCTGACTCCACCAGGAGGCCGTCGATTATGGCCAGGGTCAGGGGCAGTCTGACAGTAACCGTGGCGCCTCGCCCCTTTTTACTCTGGATATCAAACGAACCCCGCAGGGCCTCTATCTCCCGCCTTACCACGTCCATGCCTACCCCGCGGCCCGAGACATCGGTGACCACTTCAGCGGTAGAAAATCCCGGCTGGAAAATGAGATTAAATATCTGGGAATCGGAGAGACTCTTCGCGTCGTCGATCAGGCCTTTTTCCATAGCCTTACGGACGATGGCCTCTGTATCCAGCCCCTTGCCGTCGTCCTCAACCGATATAACCACTTCTCCTCCGGCGTGCGCCGCCGTCAAACGAATTATGCCGCGACGCGGCTTGCCGAAGGCCTCTCTTTTATCCGGGGTCTCAATACCGTGGTCTAAACTATTTCGGATAAGATGAACCAGGGGATCGCCGATCTTCTCGATAACCGTTTTATCGAGTTCCGTCTCGTCTCCCTCTGTGATAAAATCAACTTCCTTGCCCAGTCCCGCGGAAAGATCGCGCACCAATCTTTTAAACTTGGCAAAAGTAGAACCAATAGGCAGCATACGCACTCCCAGGACACAATCGCGCAGTTCACCGGTAAGGCACTCGATGCTCTCCACAGCCGTCAGCAGCTCTGAATTGCCATTGGACCCGGCCGCCTGGGTCAACTGGGCCTGCGTAGTGACCAACTCACCCACTATATTGATGAGTTGGTCAAGTTTTTCGGCTGCCACGCGGATGCTGGTAGCGCTATGTTTTTCCGCCTGCTGTCGAATAATATGCTGTTCGACCAGGGCTGAATTAACCTTTTCCTTAGACACCGTACCGGCCTCGACCAGTATCTCCCCGATCTTTTTTTGATCCTTCGCGGCCCTTTCCACCGCTTCGGCAGGGACATCTCCGCGGGCAACCAGTATCTCACCAACCTTGCCGGTCGCCGCATCACCAATCGTGGTCTCATTTGCTATCTTTTCAATGGCCACCTCGCTGCTGTCTTCCACAAATATAAAAACATCGCGGATCGCGTTGATATCGGCCTCAGAGATAAGGGTCATGTCCCATCCGAGATAACACTCATCATAATTGATTTCTTCCAGGCAGGGGATGCGGTCGGAAAGAACGGTGACCCGCAGCTCTCCGAGGTTGTCCATTTCGTTAAGCAAGGCGATAGGATCGTTCCCATAGCGAAGCGTATCGCTCCCGGGGATAAATCGGATACGATATGTAGCTCTCATGCCCCTGCTGCTTACCGGTTGAACTTCGGCCTCCGAATCAGGGACTGCCTCTTTTGTCTTTGGGCCTACTGCCTCTCCCTCATTCGTCTCTCCGGGTAAAAGCGAACGCAATGCGGCGACAATCTCCTCCCGGCCGGCCGAATCCGTCTCAGATGTACCGAACAGCATAGATGAGATCTCGTCCCGCGCCGCCAGGATCAGGCCGATGAGGTCATTCGTAATCGGGATGACGCCGTTTCGCACCTGATCCATAACGGTCTCCACGTGGTGGGTAAACCCGGCAACGGCATCAAAACCGAACATGGCCCCGGAACCTTTAATTGTATGCATGGCCCGAAAAATACGGTTCACAAGCTCCATGTCGGACATGTTGTTTTCCAGCTCAAGCACGGCCTCTTCCAGTTCGGCCAGCAGTTCCCTGGCTTCTTCCAGGTAGGTCTGGGCGTGTTTATCTTCCATGGTCATAGGAACCTCCATATTTCAAGCTTTCAGCCGTCAGCGATCAGCTTTCAGCTTCTGAATAAGTGAAGTTAGCATCCGTTTTATATCTGTTACCGCTTTTGCTAAGGATGTATGGGTCGAATCAGGTAGAAACTCGAGGTCACGTGCGAGCAACATATGATATTCCAACTCGCTTGCCGATCCCATAGCGATTTGGAGAAACCGCGCAAATTCGGCATCCCCGTTTCTGCCACATCCTTCTGCAATGTTAGCAGGGATAGACATACAAGAACGACGAACTTGGCTTGTGAGACCGTATAATTCATCTTTTGGGAAGGCAATCGTAGCCTTGTAAACTGCCAGAGTTAAGCAATGAGCCTTCTCCCACACCTTCAATTCCCTAAAGTCTTTCACCTGCGTTACGCCTCATATTGATTTAAATTCAAGCTGACTGCTGATAGCTGAAAGCTGACAGCTTATCTTAATACTTTTTTCACCACCGCCAGGAGCTGGTCCGGCTTAAACGGCTTAACGATCCATCCGGAGGCCCCGGCTGTTTTGCCTTCAGCCTTCTTTGTCTCTTGAGACTCTGTAGTCAGCATAATTATCGGGATGAACTTATGGTTAGGCATCCCGCGCACCCCCTTGATCAGGCCGATGCCATCCAGGTTGGGCATGTTAAGGTCGGTAATCAGCATGTCTATCTGCGTGCCGTTCAACTTGGTCAGGGCATCTTTACCGTCTGCCGCTTCGATGACCTCGTAACCAGCCTGTTTAAGGGTAAAACTTACCATCTGCCGGACGCTGGCTGAATCATCGGCGGTCATAATTGTCTTAGCCATAAGTTACCCCCTCTTTAACCACAGATTCACCCTGTTAAATTTCCCTAAGGGAACCCTATTAAACAGGGGAACCACAGCGCGGCATAGCCGCAACCAAAGAAGTTCAGGGTTCCGAGTTCCACGTTCACGGTTTTTTAACCCTGAACTTTGAGCTGTAAACTTCCCAACATCATCACTCATCCTTAAGCCCAAAGGAGTCAGCCATACCTGCCGATTCTGCTGCCTGGTGAAACGGCTCGGAAATATCCGCCAAATTAAGCGACTTACCAGCTTTGGCGGCGCTCTTTTGAGCTGCAACCAAAAGTTGCAATGTGCAGACATCGACCTCAGTGACTCCATCCATGGCTACCGTAGGATTTTCTGTAGATTCAATAAGCCTCAGCAGGGCCTCTCTTAGCGCCTCACCCTCACTTATGCCCACGGCCCCGGAGAGCCTTAACACCGGGGTTCCGTCAACGTTGCTAAGTATGCAAGCCATGTTGATTCCTCCCTATTTTAGCCTTTAGCGCTCAGCTATCAGCATGAAGCCGGTCCACCGTTCACTGTTGACCGTTTACCGAAAGAAAATGCCGGACAACGGTTAACGGATAACAAACATGCTGACAGCCATTCTCAAAACAACTCCACATTGTCTCCCATGTCATCTGTACCTATCGCTTTTATCTGCGTATCCTTTTCAAGAAGTTCGACAGTACGGGCATCAGTACGCCCCGGCGCATCTGCGCCCGGCTTAAATTGCTGCAGGGCATGAGTGTGCATCCTGCGTTCACTCTCCATGGTATAGCGTTCGGCTGTTGTATCCAGCACCGGTGTCACGGTAATAAGCCGTTTCTCCTCCGGCGATAATCTCTTGCCGATTTCATCCTGCAGATGTTCTAAGTGAGATATAACCCTCTCCAGGCCGGCCTCGGCAATTTGCGGAAATTTGATAGTGTTCACAAGCGCCGCAACATCCTCACCCAATAAATGACTGGCCTGGTTAATGGCCTCAACGGCGCTCCCTGTCTTGTCGCTGGCAGTCTGCAAGAGGAGCACGGCATTAGAGGCCCGTTCCTGGCTTTTTGCGGTCTGGCTCCGGCAATGTTCCAATACACCCTCCAACTTGTCTTTCAGGTCGGCCGCCACATTAACGGCACTCTGGAGTAGGGAGGCCGTCTCTTCGGCCACCGCACTCCAGGAATCCGAAAGATGCTGCATATCTTCAGCCAGTACAGAAAGCGCGCGCCCATCCCCTCCCAGTCTTGCCGCCTGTACCTGGGCATTAAGGGCCAGGATCTTCATATCCAGGCGTGTCTTATTGATTTTGGTTTGATTGCTTCCGATCCGCTCTACCAGGCCTGACACATTACTGATGGTCTTAAACAATATTTCGCTGAGCAAAAAGCTGTTTTTCAGTTGCTGTCCCAGCGCCTCCATCTGGGGCTCAAGCATAGCCAATGCATTATCACCCTCGCCCCCGCTCGTCTCACCTATGGCCTCGGCGACATGCCTCACATGTCCCTCGATTTCCCGGCCGATCCCTTCAAGGGCAGTCATTATGTTTTGGCCGGCAGCAGTTATTTCGCTCCTCACATTACGAAGTTGTGAGAGCTGTACGGCTAAGTTACCATAAACAACGCTCAACTCTTTTGAACTGCATTTTTTCAGGATTTTTCCATTCAGAGAATTACCCGGCTCTGCCAGAGCCGCCTGTACGTGTTCAACCTGCTGCCTGGTTATATCCTGAAACTGCAAGGCAGATACAATCTCTCCGACCTCCCGGAGTACCCTTTCGGAAAAGTGATCAATCTGTTCGGAAAGCCGGGTCATCTGTGCGGATGCCATATCTACAATATCTAAAGCACCCATAATTTGTTGTGAAATCCGGTCAGACTCTTTACTTTGAATTTTCAGACGGGCAGCCACGGATGTCTCTGCCTCCTCAATATTTGCCAATACCTGTTTTACCTCGGTCTCAAAGTCAGATGCATACTTGGAAAGCGCACCGGAAAAATTACTTATTTGATCCGATAAAAAAATAAACCCGCTGCCCATATCTCCAAGACGGCCGCACTCAATGCGGGTAGAAATACCCAGTATTCTGGTTATAACGGCCAGCCTCTCCAGGGCATTGTGCCCGCTCTTCAGGCTTTCCAGTTCCTTCCCTATATTGAAAATATGCCTGACAGCCTTTGCAGACTCCTCAATCGTAGTACGCAAGGCGTCAAGCGACGTATTAAAAATATCCCTCACATCCAGAAAGAGGTCTGTAACCTTTCGAAGATGTCCGCCTGAGGCGGATGTCTGTCCCTCTTCTCGAAGATGCGCCGTAGCGTGCAGATAGACCGCCCCCCTGGCCTGTTCTGAAAGATCCTGGGCCCGTTGGAAAATAGACTCCAGCCCCCGGCCAAGCTGCAAAAATTCCGGCTCAATGTCGGCACATAACTGCGTCAGATGCCTCTGACATTCATCCAGTTCCTTTGTTAGATCCCGCTTCTCATCCAATGGAGGAAAACCTCTTGAGCTATCAGCTATCTACCGTCAGCCGTCAGAAAAAATCTAAAATAAACAACACATTAAGCTGAACGCTGAGAGCTGACTGCTGATAGCTTACAATCATTTATCGGTAAGCGAAAAAATTTATTAAGGAAAAAATAAAATAACTTAATCGAGTAAAACAATTCGGATGGACACATTTCATCCGGAAACTACCGTTTCCGGCCTACGGTCGGCCTAAGGCCGAATTCAGGTTTTCAGCTATCGGCATGTTTGTTATCCGTTGTCCGTTATCCGTTGTCCGACATTTTCTTTCGGTAAACGGTCAACAGTGAACGGTGGACCGGCTTCATGCTGAACGCTGAGAGCTGAAGGCTGAATGCCCCAACCGGAAACCAAAAGTTTTCGGTTGGGAACTATTAAATCCTTTCAAACTCCCGGTCGTCTATCTCATTCTTACCCAGGACTATATCAACCCCGGTTGTTATCTGCGGCTTAGCCACACTGCCGCTCGCAGATGCGCCGGGGCGCGCCGGTTTGTGGGCAGGCGCTTTAGGGATGTCGGCTCGGGGACTACGCCCATCTCCCAATTGTTTCATCCCCTGACCACCTTGGTCATCCAGCTTGAAAAAATTGACGGACTCACGCAGCCGCTCGGCCTGGGACGTGAGTTCCTCAGCCATGGCGGACATCTCTTCAGCAGCGCTGGCATTCTGCTGCACCACCTGGTCAAGCTGCTGGACAGACTGGGTCACCTGCTGGATACCGCTGGCCTGCTCAGTGCTGGAGGCGTTTATCTCCTGTACCAGCTCGGCGGTCTTCTGAATATTGGGAACCAGTTCGGCCACCAGAGCGCCGGCGCGTTCGGCCACCTGAACGCTGCTTCCGGAAAGGTTGGCGATCTCCTGGGCCGCGGTCTGGCTCCGCTCGGCCAGCTTCCGTACCTCGGCCGCAACCACGGCAAAGCCCCGTCCATGCTCCCCGGCCCGAGCCGCCTCGATAGCCGCATTTAAGGCTAAGAGATTGGTCTGGCGGGCGATTTCTTCAATGATGGATATTTTTTCGGCAATCTGCTTCATGGCTCCAACCGCTTCCGCCACGGCATTGCCGCTTTCCAGAGCATTGCCGGCGGCCTTTTCGGCAATGGAGGTGGTCTGCCTGGCATTGTCGGCATTCTGATTTACCGTACTGTTCATCTCCTCCATGGAACTGGACACCTGTTCGGTAGAACCCTGTGAGAGTTGCGCGGCCGTACTGCTGGTTTGCTGACTGCCGGAAGCCATATTGTCAGACGCAGCTTTTATATTGCCGACGATATTTCTCAAGTCGTTAATCATCCTCTTAAAGGCATTTCCAAGGACATCCTTTTCTGACTTGAGCGTGATCTCTACTGTCAGGTCTCCCCGGGCAACAGCTTCCGCTACCCGGGCGGTCTCCCGGAGACTTTGAATAACCTTATTTAAACTTTCTATGACCCTGGCGATCTCATCCTGTCGTTCAGCGACAATGTTCACCGACAGATCTCCGAGGCTCAGGGTATGTAGTTCTTTTACCAGCATAGCCACCTGTCTTTCCAGGTATTCACGTTGTTCATCGGCCTCTTTCTGGAGACGTTTTACCTCGGTTATGTCTATAATAACCTCCATGCCGCCATAGGGCTTGCCCTGCTCGTCAAACAGGGCGGAACAGGCCGCCTGGATGGGCACTTTTTTCCCGTCCCGGGTCTCGGCCACCGTCTCACCGATTATAGCCTCACCGGTGCGCATGCAGTTCTTTATGGTGCACTGGGCCGTGCCGCAAAGCGGGGTCCGGGCAAACTGGGCGCAGGTCATCTTCCCCACCACCTCATCCCGGCTGTGGCCCATGGCCTTTAGCGCCGCGTCATTGATAGAGTTAATCACCAGGTCCTTATCGGTCACAAACATGGGCGCAGCGATAGCAGACAAAATACTTTCACAGCGCCTGGCCTGCGCCCGGGCCTCCTGCAACTCACTCTCATAATCCCTTGTCTCGATCGTCTCCCGTTTAAACATGTTCATCTTCTTACTCCTCCTGCAGCGTATGATTTTGCGATACGTCCTCGTTCCGCGCTTCTTGCTTATCGGCATATCTAAAAAACCATTAAGCAAAAAACAAACAATACGCCTTTTATTATTAATATTGTACGAAATAATATGTTTTTTGCTTTTGATGAAACGTCCGAGGCAGGGTCTTAAGGAGTCTATACAACGAGTTTTTAAAACTGCACAAAACATTATGTTAACTTAATTGTAACAATGTCCGAAAAGTAGTATATAAGCGAAAAACTACGGACTTCCGGTCTGCTGGAGAAAGGTGTCTTCAGATGAATGTGTCAGAATACCTTACAACCTCAGAAGCTGGCAAGATTTGCGGGGTAACCCGGACAACCATCACCCGATGGATAGATGAAGGCCTCCTCAATGCCTTCGTAACCCCGGGCGGCCATCGTAAGATAAGAAGAGGGGAGTTGCTTAATTTCCTGGCCGGCAAAGATGCAGTTCCGCCGGATGCCGTTAATCCCGGTAAAAATCACATCCTGGTGGTTGATGATAATCCTTATGACCTTAAACTCTTTGAGGCTGCCTTCCTGGCAGCCAAGGATAGATACCAGGTTCATACCGCCGGCGACGGATTTGAGGCCATTTATAAAATTGGCGAGATCAAACCAAAAATTGTGATACTGGACCTGATGATGCCTAAGATGGATGGGTTTGAAGTCTGTACCAGGATTAAATCCAATGATTGTACCAAACATATCAAAGTAATAGTTACTACAGCCCATGCAGAGGAAGGGTACAGAAAAAAAGCACTGAAATGCGGCGCAGACGCCTTCTTTGCCAAGCCCCTGGATTGGACCGCTCTAATCAAAAAAATCATTGAGTTCTCGTGATCGTTAAAAGCTGATAGTCGAAGAAAGTGGATAAAGACAAAGGCTACTTGCAGGAATTCCTTGTCAACGTCTGGCAGAAGACCGAATATGATTCTCGCGGCTTCCGGCGCGTAGCCAAACCTGCTCCACCGGCCGAAGTTCTTAAAAAGGTGGAAGAATGGCTGGGGAAAAGCAAATAAGCTCAAAGCCCAAAGCTGAAGGCTGAAAGCTGATCTGAAAGGAGATTACATGTACGCCATACTGCTCGCCGATGACAATCCCGATGTCCGCTTTATGGTGAGTGAGATATTACGCGCTAATATTGACTGTGCAATAATTACCGCCAAGGATGGACTGGAGGCCGTGCGGCTGGCCCGCGAAAAACACCCGGATGTAGTGCTCCTTGATATCCAGATGCCGACTATGGATGGATTCGAGGCCTGCCGGATACTCAAGGGCGATCCCGAGATGAGGCATATCCCCATCGTGTTTCTCACAGCCACCTATGACGACTTAAAGTCTAAGATAAAGGGCATGGACATGGGGGCCGACGATTACATAGTGCAACCGGTTGACAACCTGATTTTGGTAACCCGGGTCAAGGTCATGTTGCGCATAAAGTCGCTGTATGACGAGCTGCGTCGGGCCGGCCATGAGTTGCAAAGAGTAGAGCAACAAAAGTTTGCCTTTCTCTCAAAGATTTCCCACGAACTGCGCAGCCCCCTTAACGGCATCCTCGGTTTTGCTGAGCTGCTGGCCAACGAATACTACGGGCCGTTAAGCAGCAACCAGTGCGAATTCCTCTCCGTGATCGACAGGAATGGGCGGCAACTTCTGGCCCTGATTGATGACATCTCGTTCCTGGCCAGGCTGGAGGCCGGGGGTGTTACGCCCCGCCCGGAGACCCTCTCTCTAACCGGCCTGATCGATACGGTCTGGATGGATCTGCAAAATATGGCCTACAATAAGCGTATCTCCTACCGGCGGGAAGTGCCGCCGGAAGCGGACCGCATCACTGCAGACAAAAAGTTCCTGCAGACTATTCTACGAAACCTCCTTGATAATGCCATAAAGTTTAGCCAGGCGGGCGGACAAATCAACGTGAGTTGCCAGCTGCAACAAGACCAAGTGGCCATAGCTATAACCGACACCGGTCAAGGTATAACGCCGGAAGACAACGACAAGATATTTACCCCGTTTCCCAAAATAACCGGGAAAGAAGGCGGGGAACAGGGATCAGGTCTCGGTCTTGCCATATGTAAAAAATTTGTTGAGTTGATGGGGGGTTCCATAGAGTTTGAAAGTGAAGCAGAAATAGGTTCGACCTTTACCGTTTACCTACCTTTTGCAGAAACTATCAGCCATCAGCCGTTAGCTTGACATCGCCCGTTTTAAAAACTATATTAGCTTTCAGCTTAATGTGTTGTTTGCCTTAAATTTTTGCCGACCGCTGACAGCTTCTTTTATTTAATAGACGACAGATGACCAAAGACTATTATAAAATCCTGGGAGTTCCTAAAAGCGCCTCCGCTGAGGAGATCAAGAAGGCCTACCGGAAACTGGCGTTAAAGTACCACCCTGACCGTAATAAAGGGGATAAGGCCGCCGAGGAAAAGTTTAAACAGATTAGCGAGGCCTACGCCGTCTTGAGTGATCCGGAAAAAAGAAGGCAATACGACACCGTTGGATCAACAGAGTTCCATCAGCGGTTTTCGCAGGAAGACATCTTTCGTGGTTTTGATTATTCCGGCATCTTTAAGGAATTTGGGTTCAGCTTTGGCGACATCCTGGGCCAGGCCTTCTCGCAAGGCAAAAAGGGAAGCTCCCGTCAATCCTACTATAACTTTGGGGGACCGCAACCCGGCCGCGACTTCCGGTTTCATCAGGATGTAAGGCAGAAGGGTGAAGATATCGTTTTAGAACTACCGGTCAGCCTGGTAGAAGCGTTTAATGGAGCGGAAAAGGTCGTCTCTTTCCAGCGCAGCGGGCATACGGAAAGGGTCTCCGTCAAGATACCGGCAGGGATAGAAGACGGGAAAAAGTTGCGTATCCCGGGTAAAGGCGGGCCCGGATTACACGGGGGACCGCCGGGCAATCTTTATTTAAAGATCAAGGTGCTGGAACATCCGCAATTCAAGCGTGAAGGGTTCAATCTGGTACTGGACAGGGAAATACCCTTCAGCAGCGTTGTCCTCGGTTCACAGGTGGATGTCCCGACCCTGGATGGCAAAAACTTGAGCGTACGTGTGCCGGCCGGCACCCAGAGTAACACCAGGCTGCGGGTTAAGGGGTTCGGGCTCCCGCTCCCGGATGGCTCGGGCCGGGGAGATTTGTACGTACGTATTACGGTGAAGGTCCCGGGCAAGCTGAACAACAAGCAAAAACACTTAATGGAAGAACTTGCCGCCGCCGGATTATAGGGAGCTGATGAGCCTCTTGCAAAATTGTCTGTCATCCCCGAATGATTCTATCGGGGATACAGGCATTCGGGGACGGATATGGTTTTTACTTGAATAAAACCAGATTCCCGCTCAAAAGCGTTGCGGGAATGACAAAAAATGGAGTTTTGCAAGAGGCTCTGAGGTAAAGAATTGTAAAGAAGAACAAGGAGGCAAGAGTGAAAAAACGGATAATGTATATTGTATTTATATGTATGCTGTTAACTGTCTCAGGCTGCGGGTATAACACGATGCAGAAAAATGAAGAGGCTATGAAGGCAGCATGGGGCGATGTAGAGGCAACATATCAGAGAAGAAATGACCTTATCCCGAATCTCGTAGAAGTTGTAAAAACATATGCAAAACATGAGAGGGAGACCCTTACTGCAGTGACAGAGGCAAGGGCAAAGGTCGGCACTATACAGATGTCAAAGAATATACTTGATGATCCAAAAACGTTTACTCAGTTTCAGGAGGCACAGTCTGCAATGAGTAGCGCGCTTTCAAGGCTTATGGTTGTAGTAGAAAGATACCCTGACCTTAAGGCTAATCAAAACTTCCAGGATCTTCAGAATCAGCTTGAAGGCACAGAGAATAGGATAAATGTTGCACGAACACGGTATAATAAGGCAGTGGAGACATTCAATACCTCGATAAGGGTATTTCCAAACAGCATAACCAATAGCCTCCTGCTGCATCTGAAACTTAGAGAACCATTCAAGGCTGAGGCAGGGGCAGAGAAGGCGCCTAAGGTAAAATTCTAACTATGTATAGACAGGCATGGCATAGCATTTTCGCTCATTCTCGGTCGTATCGACCTCCGAGGTTAATCCTGTCTTCGACGGAATTAAAAACTGCTAAAATACTGTGTCCTGCCTGTCTTTGTTTGAACTATGAATAATGCGAATAAAAAAATATTAAATATCCTGCTTTTTACTTTCTTACTTCTGTGTCTTTCTTGGGGTAAGACGATATCAACTGTTCATGCACTTGATATCCCTAAACTTCAGGGATATGTCAACGATTATGCCAATATGATTTCTCCCTCAGTAAAAGCTGAACTTGAGAATGAACTGAGGGCTTTCGAACAAACAGACTCAACCCAGATAGTTATCTTAACAGTCCCATCACTTGAAGGAGAGGTGATCGAGGACTTCAGCATTAAGGTTGCAGAGGCATGGAAAATCGGGCAGAAGGCCAAGGACAACGGCGTAATACTTACAGTCGCAAAACAGGAAAGGAAGATGAGGATCGAGGTAGGACGAGGTCTCGAAGGCAAGTTAACCGATCTGATAGCAGGAAGGATCATAGACCTTGTCATAAAACCGAAATTTAAGAGAGGGGACCTTAACGAGGGTTTTATTGCGGGTGTCCACGCCTTGATTGATGCGACACGGGGAGAGTTTAAGATTGATGAAAAGCGCCGCTCTCCGGAGGGAGATATTTTTTCGATTCTTTTCCCTCTTATTCCTTTTTTAATCTTCCCTGCCATTATTGCCTTAAGAAGTCGTATTAAAAGAGGTGTGCCCTGGCCAGGTGGTGGCTATGGCGGAATAGGCAGTGGATTTGGAGGAGGAGGCTTTAGCAGCGGGGGAGGTTTTGGTGGAGGCGGTGGAGGAGATTTTGGAGGTGGCGGGGCATCGGGAGATTGGTGATGAAACATCTTAGAAAGTCAGACAGGTTTTTTAATGAGGATGAGAAAAAACGGATAGCGGATACTACCCATGAAATAGAATCCCGGACTATCGGGGAGATCGCTGTTATGGTGGTTGATAGCAGTGACCGGTATCTTGAGACCGAGGTAATCGGAGGGATATTCTTCGGAAGTTTTCTAGCCCTGATCTTAGTTACTTTGTTTTTTCAATCATCTCTTCCGTGGTACATATTATTCAGTTTTTCATTCTTCTTTCCTGCGAAATATATCGTTAAAAAAATCCCTGTCATGAAAGCTGCGCTCATAGAGGTGCGGCGAAAAGAACATGCGGTGATGCAACGGGCAGTCAGGGCATTCTATGAAAAAGGACTTTATAAAACTAAAAAGAATACAGGGGTTTTATTTTTCCTTTCCCTGCTCGAAAGGAAAGTCTGGGTTCTTGCGGACAAAGGAATATATGAAAAGATTGAACAGGAGACCCTGAATAAATTCGCAAAGATTGTTTCTCTGGGGATAAAAGATAGTCGCGCCTGCGATGCCCTCTGCGAGGCTATTAAAGAGGCAGGGGCATTGTTAGCACAACATTTTCCGATAACACCTGGAGATCTAGACGAACTGCCTGATGAAGTAATGACTGAATGAAGGCGTTTGTATTGATGATATAAAGACACATGGTCTTCCACTGAAGCCATACGGCACCTGCCCTGTTCTCCTTGGCATGTAGGAAATTTCGCGGACTCCGGGTTAAAAGAGATCGAATGGGGAAAAGGCTACATGCCTTAATAGACATTGCTGCGCTAAAACTGGCGGCCCATGATTTTCGCTATCTCTTGAATCGCAATTACCCCCGCCGTGCCGCCCTCACCCTGGTAGGTAACCGATATCAACTCTCCGTGGCTGAACGAGACCTTCTCCATCGGGGTGTCTTTGCCCGGAAAAACTCTGAGCGGAAAAACAAAAAAATCCCCATCTCTGCCTTATATCAGGCCTCCCTGGCTATCGATGGTCATAACGTTCTCATAACCCTGGAAAGCGCTTTAAGGGGGCTGCCCCTGATCCTGGCGGATGATGGATTTATCAGGGATATTGCCCGGGCCGGCAGGGGATATGTCCCCGGCGCTTTTACTATGGAGGCCCTGAATCTGATCTCCGATACGCTCAGACGGCATCGGCCGGCAGATATTATCTTTCTCCTGGATTCTCCCGTCTCCAAGAGCGGGGAACTGGCGGCCACGGCCCGGCGCTTTTTGTCGGAATACGGTTTGAAGGGGAGGGTTCAGGCTATACCTGTGCCTGAAAAGATATTGTCCGGTTTTCCCGGGGCAGTGGCCACCAGTGATTCAGCAATTATTGAAGACGCGGCCATGGTCTTTGACCTGGCCGGCCACATAATAAGGTATCGCCTGGGCTTTAAAAATATGATACGCTTTCGCTAAAAGTTAAAATTCTAAGCTATCAGCGTTCAGCTTTCCGTTATGAGCTATGAGCCATCAGCCATGAACTATATTTTGCTGACAGCTAATCGCTGATAGCTGAAAGCGTGCAGCCGGGAACAGTAGTTCCCGGCTGCAAACTATTTGGCCTTTTCAAGTTGGCGGTGGGGGATGTTTGACAGGTCGTCCCTTGTGGTATAAAGGACGATAAAACGCTTTTCCAGCTCTTTGTTCAGCTTTACCAGTTTCTCCTTTTCCATATCCATAATCCGGATGAAGACGTGGCGGCATTCCTTCTCACATGAGTCCCAGGAGGTGAGTATGCTTACCATCCGTCCCCCATGGGCCCGGATGGTATCGGCTACTTCTTTTATGGAGCCCGCCCGGTCTTCAATGCTGAACGCAAACTGGATTCCGCCTTGATATATACCCGTAATACTCACCAGTACCTTGAGGACATCGGTCAGCGTAACCACACCGATAAGGTCGCCCTTATTGTTCACTACCGGAAGGCCGGAAATACGGTTTTCGAGCATGATAACAGCCGCCTTTTCTACCGTATCATCCCCATTAATGGTGATAGGGTCTTTGGCCATGAGATCTTTAACTTTTATTTCAGACAAGAGATAATACAACTCATGTACATCCAGAGAAGTAGCCTTGGAAGGAGCGGCGTCCTTTAAATCCCGGTCAGTGATAATCCCGACCAGCTTCCCCTTGCGTAAGACCGGCAGCCTGCGGACGTTGTGTTCTTTCATTATCTGTGTAGCCTTCATCATAGATGTGTTTTCATCTATGGCTATAACCTCGCTGGCCATCCACCCTTTTACTAACATGGCGAAACTCCTCTCACGGCTGGTAACTATTTAAAAGCGTTAGAAATCATGACAATATCACCATATTTTGTCAAGCCCTTTTTCGCTGAAAATTCCACATCTTTTATGGAATCCGATGTTCCTGAGCAAAATTTGCTGGAGTACGCCTTGTATGTTTAGAACAGATGCGTCATTATTATGGCATATAATGCTATGAGT